>CANHXV010000047.1 GCA_947464665.1 Comamonadaceae bacterium | reverse complement strand
CAAACGACAGCCCCCAAGATGGCGCCTATTTGGCCAGCGCCCTGCGCCAAACGCACATCAGCGTGCGCGGGGCCCGCACCCACAACCTGAAAAACATCGACCTTGATATTCCTCGCAACCAACTGGTGGTGATCACTGGCCTCAGCGGTTCGGGCAAATCAAGCTTGGCCTTTGACACCTTGTATGCCGAGGGTCAACGCCGTTATGTCGAAAGCTTGTCGGCCTATGCGCGACAGTTTTTGCAATTGATGGACAAGCCCGATGTGGATTTGATTGAGGGGCTGTCGCCTGCCATTTCCATTGAGCAAAAAGCCACGAGTCACAACCCCCGTTCTACCGTAGGCACTGTGACGGAAATTCACGACTATTTGCGCTTGCTTTTTGCACGTGCAGGTACACCCTATTGCCCGGACCATAACTTGGCGCTGCAAGCGCAAACCGTGAGTCAAATGGTCGACGCCGTTTTGGAGTTGCCCGAAGACACGCGGCTCATGATCGTGGCGCCCATTGCGCGCGAACGCAAAGGCGAGTTTGAAAAAGTTTTTGAGCAAATGCAAGCGCTGGGTTATGTGCGCTTTCGTATCAATGGTCAAACTTATGAAGTGGAAGATTTGCCCACTTTGAAGAAAACTGAAAAGCACGACATCGACGTGGTGGTCGATCGTCTCAAAATTCGCCACGAAGCAGAAGCCCCTGCACGCGATGCACTGCGCCAACGCATTGCCGAAAGTTTTGAAGCAGCCTTAAGGCTGGCAGAACAGCGTGCGATAGCCGTTGAAATGGACACGGCTAAAGAACACATGTTCAACGCCAAATTTGCGTGCCCCGTTTGCCATTACTCAATTGCCGAACTCGAACCGCGCTTGTTCTCATTCAATTCCCCCATGGGCGCTTGCACCACGTGCGATGGCCTGGGGACCACCGAAGTGTTTGACATCGACCGTGTGGTGGCCTTTCCCAGTTTGAGCTTGGCCAGTGGCGCCATCAAGGGCTGGGACAGGCGCAATGGTTTTTACTTCAGCATGCTAGAGAGCTTGGCCAAACATTACGCGTTTGATGTAGATGCACCTTTCGAATCTTTGCCAGAAGCAGTACGTCACAGCATTTTGTGGGGCTCGGGCGAAGAAGATATCAAGTTCAGTTACATCATGGAATCAGGCGCTTCCAAAGGCAAAAAGGTTTCCAAAAAGCACCCCTTCGAAGGCATCATTCCCAACCTCACACGGCGCTACAAAGAAACCGATTCCAGTGTGGTGCGCGAAGACTTGGCGCGCATGCGCAGTCACCATGCTTGCTCAGATTGCAAGGGCACACGACTGCGCCGGGAAGCGCGCCATGTGCGGGTCGGTGAGGGCGCGCAAGCGCGCGCCATCTATGAAGTAAACCATGTCACTTTAGGTGAAGCGCAAACCTACTTTCAAAGTTTGAAATTGCATGGCGCCAAAGCCGAAATTGCCGACAAGGTGGTGTCTGAAATTGGCTCGCGCTTGAAGTTTTTAAACGATGTGGGCCTGAACTACTTAAGCCTAGACCGAAGCGCCGACACCTTGTCGGGCGGCGAATCACAACGCATTCGATTGGCCAGTCAAATTGGCTCCGGTCTAACGGGTGTGATGTACGTTCTAGACGAGCCCAGCATTGGTCTTCACCAACGCGACAACGACCGCCTCATTGGCACCTTGAAACATTTGCGCGATATTGGCAACAGCGTGCTGGTGGTCGAGCACGACGAGGACATGATTCGCATAGCCGACCATGTGATTGACATGGGGCCAGGAGCAGGCGTGCATGGTGGGCGCGTGATGGCGCAGGGGACCTGTGCCGATATTTTGCAAGCACCTGATTCATTGACGGGCCAATATTTGTCGGGCCGCAAAGCCATTGAGGTGCCTACCAAACGCCATGCGCCTGGTAAAGACTTTATTGAGATCGTGGGTGCACAAGGACACAATTTAAAAAGCGTGCGTGCGGCTTTTCCTGTTGGACTTTTAACCTGCGTCACAGGGGTATCGGGCTCTGGCAAGTCCACCTTGGTGAACGAGACTTTGTACACCGCAGCAGCGCGCAGCATTCACCGCGCGCACGACGAACCCGCAGCGCATGAAGACATATTAGGGCTCTACCATTTCGACAAGGTCATCAACGTTGACCAGTCACCAATTGGTAGAACACCCCGCAGCAACCCCGCCACTTACACTGGCTTGTTCACACACATTCGCGACCTCATGACCGAAGTGCCTGCAGCGCGAGAGCGGGGTTATGGGCCAGGTCGCTTCAGCTTCAACGTCAACGCATCCAACGGCGGCGGGCGCTGTGAGGCCTGCCAAGGCGACGGCATGGTCAAAGTAGAAATGCACTTCCTGCCCGATGTTTACGTGCCTTGCGATGTGTGTCACGGCCAACGTTACAACCGCGAAACTTTGGAAATTTTGTACAAGGGAAAAAACATTGCTCAAATGCTGGACATGACGGTAGAGGCGGCGTTTGATTTTTTCAATGCGGTGCCAGCCATTGCACGCAAACTGCAAACTTTGCTTGATGTGGGCTTGAGTTACATCCGTTTAGGCCAAGCCGCCACCACCTTGTCGGGTGGTGAAGCACAGCGTGTGAAGTTAGCCTTGGAATTGTCCAAGCGCGACACGGGCCGCACGCTTTATATTTTGGACGAGCCCACCACCGGTTTGCATTTTGCCGACATTGCCTTGTTGCTTAAAGTCTTGCATCAGCTGCGCGATGCGGGAAACACCATCGTGGTCATTGAGCACAACCTCGATGTGATCAAAACTGCCGACTGGTTGATCGACATGGGCCCCGAAGGTGGCTCGGGGGGGGGCACTGTGGTGGGTGTGGGCACGCCTGAAACGCTGGCACAAAATCCTGCCAGCTTTACAGGTCGCTACTTAAAGCGTTTGCTTGAAAAATAAACTTTCGTGCACGCTGATCGATTGAGGAACTTGAGGCGCTTTAGCCTTGCGCTGCGGCACGCAACACATCACGCGTTCGCATCGCTTCATTGCGGGCGGCTTGTACAAAATCATCACCCGATGACGCATACAAAATAGCCCGCGATGAACTCACAATGACTGCGCCGGTTGTCAGTCCTTGGCTTTGCCTGTAGCCGGCCTTGATAGTGGCCACGGCATCGCCGCCTTGGGCACCCACACCGGGAATGAGCAAAGGCAAGGTAGGCGCCAAACTGCGCACACGTTCAATTTCCGCTGGGTAGGTAGCGCCTACCACCAGGCCTAACTGGCCGTTCAAATTCCAAGGACCTTGCGCGAGCTTGGCGATGTGCTCGTACAACAAGGGCTGGCCCGCCACAGAAGCCAAACGCTGGTTCTGCAGATCATCGCCCCCAGGGTTAGATGTGCGGCACAACAAAAACGCACCTTTGGCGTGGTGTTTCAAATACGGCTGAACAGAGTCAAACCCCATGAAGGGCGAGAGCGTGACCGCGTCGGCGCCATAGCGCTCAAAGGCTTCAATGGCATATTGCTCTGCTGTGGCGCCAATGTCGCCGCGCTTGGCATCCAAAATCACAGGTACGTGTGGCGCATTGCGGCGCATGTGTGCCATGAGTTTTTCCAATTGATCTTCTGCGCGGTGCGCAGCGAAGTAGGCAATTTGGGGCTTGAAGGAAATGGCCAAGTCGGCTGTGGCATCGACCATCTTCGCGCAAAAATCATAGATCTTGCTAGCGTTGCCCTTCAGACCAGCAGGGAACTTGCTGGGTTCAGGGTCTAGGCCCACACACAAAAGCGAGCCGTTTTGGCGCTCGGCGCCTTGCAGTTGTTCTAAAAAGGTCATGGCTGGATTTTAAAGGCTCAAGCAGCAAGACCGAAACTCTCAAGCAATTCAGTCATTTGCCACTAAGATCAGAGCCATGCATTCACTCACATCACGCCAATGGGTGGTCTTGGCGCTTTTAACTGTCGTTTGGGGCCTGAACTGGCCTGTCATGAAATTGGGCGTCACAGGTTTTCCTCCCCTGACTTTTAGGATGCTCTGCTTGCTTATTGGCACACCTTTGTTGGGAATGGGCTTGTTGGCCATGAAGGTTCCTTTTCGAGTTCCAAGACAGTACTGGCGTGAGTTATTGGTGCTGGCCATCTTCAACATGTTTATCTGGCACGTCTTGATCATTTTGGCTGTGCAATATTTGTCCAGTGGCAGGTCAGCCATTTTGGGTTACACCATGCCCATCTTTTCGGCCCTGATTGGGGCGTTTATTTTTCAAAACCAACTTTCAAAGCGTGCATGGGGCGGGGTGTTTGCCGCTGCATTGGGGGTTGTCCTTTTGCTTTGGCATGAGTTGACCAACCTATCTGGCAAACCTGTGGGCGTGCTGTTGGCCTTGGTGGCTGCCAGCACTTGGGCTCTGGGCACTCAAATGCTGCGCAGAACCACCATCCCCTTGTCAACCCTCACCTTGTCTTTCTGGATGACTGCCATGACTACCTTGGTCATGACGGTATTGGCTTTTGTTTTCGAATCAGACAGGTGGCAAGAACCAACACCCGTCCATTGGATGGCGATTCTCTACACCGCCTTGTTGGTGTTTGGATTCGCACACTCCGCCTGGTTTTATTTGGCGCGAGGCTTACCGCCAGTGGCGTCTACCTTGAGTGTCATGATGATTCCGATTTTGGGTGTGTTCAGCGGCGCTTGGGCCTTGAATGAAACCCTCCATTGGCAAGACTGGGCGGCAATGGGCCTGATGGTCGTTTCGATTGCAAGTGTGCTTTGGCCTTCGCAGCCTGAGGCGCGTGCAAAAGCTGAAGGCGCATAAGCCGCATATGGCGCCTCACAGCATGCAGCTGAACCTAATGAGCTTAGGTGCTTGCTGACTTCACCAAACTGGCAGCTGCACACAAATCGGCCCAGGCCTTGGCTTTGTCGGCTTGATTGCGCAGCAAGTAAGCAGGTGGGTAGGTGACGACCACTGGTACACCCTTGAAATTTTGCACTTGAGAGCGCAACTTGCCCAATGGCTCTGCGCTTTGAAGCAACGCCAGTGCAGCCGTTCTGCCCATGGCCAATATCACCTTGGGTTGAACCAATGAAACTTGCCGCGCCAAGTAGGTGGCGCAATGCGACACCTCCACTTGGCTGGCATTGCGGCCAACCGGGGTGCGACATTTCAAGGCGTGCGTTAAATAAACTTGCTCCCGCGTGAGGCTGAGCGCCTTCAGCATGTTGTCGAGCAATTGGCCTGCAGGTCCAGCAAAACTTCGCCCCGTTTTATCTTCTTCTTCCCCTGGGGCATCGCCCACAATCATCCAATCGGCTGAGGTCAACCCTTCTCCCAAAATAGCTTGTTGGCGCGATTGACTCAGGCCGCAACCTGAGCAAGCTGCAACGGCCGGCTGCAGTTGCGCCCAGTTCATGCTGGCAATGCCTTCTGGCAAATTCGAAATATCCACTATGGGGACTGACAACAATTGGGGCGTATTGGCAACGGGTGTGGCTAAAGGTGCTGCAACTTGTACAAGCTTGGACGCCATGGCAGGCAAAGCACTTGCCGTTTGCGGCATCCAAACTCGCACGCCCATTTCTGCCAACATGGCGCGTTGGCGATCGTCCAGTTCAAAATGCGTGGCGCTTTCATCCAATGGGACAGGTGTATCTTCAGTCATTGCTTAGGCTTTAAGGGACATGCTCATGACCACCGCTGACTCTCGGGTGGTTCGTCCAGCAGGATAGTAATCTTTTCTCAGGCCCACTTGTTGAAAACCAAAACTTCGGTACAAATTCAAGGCGGGTGCATTGCTTTCACGCACCTCAAGCCACAGCCAACTTGCACCTTTGGCTAAAGACCACAGGCTTAAAGACTGCATCAAGCAACGCGCCCACCCTTGTCGCTGATAGGGCGGAGCAACCGTGATGTTGAGCAAATGAACTTCATCAATCACTTGCATGGCGACAAAGTAGCCCACCAATTGCTCACCGGCCACCAAACGGTGTGCCACATAACCTGCCTTTAAGGCATCTTTGAAATTACCCAGTGTCCACGCGTGGCTGTAGGCTGATTGTTCAACCGCTACCACCGCCTCTAAATCGGCCTCGGTCATGGTGAGCAGCTGAACCTGGATCTCAGGCGTCAACATTTGCTTGAGTTCTGGCGGCCACAGGTTCATGCTTGAGGTGAGCGCGTCGTGCATGTCGAGGCAGTGGTACTGGCTTTGGCCAATTTGATAGCGTCTCGCTCTGCCGTGGTTTGCGCAACCTTGTCGCGAATGTAGAGCGGCTGAACCCATTCGGGTGCAACAGCTTGCTGGGTGGTCCACAAGACAGGCGCCATGCGCAGCAAAGCCAAGGCGTGAGGCTCTGCGGTCACGCAACGTGGAGTGCCGCTGGCGTTAAATTCTTGCATAGGAAATCGGTCTTTGTAAACTTCAAAACCATTGCCTGCCAACACCAAATTGGGCAGGTTCATGCGACTTAATTGCGCCGCCATCGCTTCGGGCGGGCCCACTTGCAAGGGCTGCACAGACGACCATTGTGAGGCCGCAGCGTGCCACGCATAAACACCCACATACACTTCGCCCATGCGAGCGTCCATCACAGAGGCCACATGCCAATCTTGTGACGTTTGTTCAGCGACAAGTGTCTGCCGTGCGTCCTCTGCCACGGCCTTCAAACTGTCAACGGGAATGACTTTCAAGTTCGCTCCCAACGCAAGGCCTTGCGCCACCGCACAGGCTGTTCTAAGGCCAGTGAAAGAGCCTGGGCCTTGACCTACCACCAAAGCGGTCAAATCAGAAAGTTGCAAATTCGCTTGCAACAGCAAGGCCTTGACCGTGGGAATCAATTGTGCCGATGCATTGGCACCGCCTGCACCGTGGTGATGCCAAGTTTGATCACCCTGCGACAAGGCCACCGACATCATGTCGGTGCTGGTGTCAAAAGCTAAAAATTTCAAGGCTGGGGTCATTGCATCAAGGTTTGAGAAGTGAAGATTTGACCACGGCTTGCCGCACGCCAAACAAAATACCGCCAGTGACCAAAGCCAAGCCAGCCCACAAATTCCATGATAGGGGCTCGCCTAAAAATACCACAGCGCCCAGCGCAGACAAGCCCGGTACCACCGCTGTGATCATGGTGGATTTCACAGGGCCAAAAGTGCGAATCATTTGCGTGAAGGTGATGCCTGAAATGACCACCGAGCCCACGCCCTGAAAGACCGCCTGAAACACAATTTCAGACCAGGCGGCTTGTGCCATGTGGCTAGGTAGCACATTGAAATTAACCAGCAGCGCATACGCAGGCACAAAGCTGACCAGCGCAAAAGCGGTAATAGCCATAGTGGCTCGAACGGCATCCAAACCATAACGCCGTACCGTGACGCTGTAGGCAGACCAGCAAAAAGCCGCTGTCATGAACAAAAGGTCACCGATCCAAACTTCGCCGCCTTCAAAGGCTTTGAGCAGACTCATGCCGCCCACCAAAACGTCGCCACACACAATCATGACCAAACCAATGGCTCGGTTCATACCAATTTTCTCGCGCAAAAACAGCCACATCAACAAACTGGTCCAAAGCGGTAAGCTGCCTGGCATGAGCACAGAGGCGTGGCCTGCAGGCGCATAAAAAAAGCCAATGTAGGCCAACACGGCATACAAGAAACCACCCATCAAGCCAGCCTGAACCGTGATGTGCAAAGGCAAGGGTGACAAACCCAACAAAGAACCCACTTTTTCGCCGCGTTGCCTGGCTTCGCGCATGAGCCACCAGGCCCAAGGCAGAAGGACGCTGCTAGCGCCAAGGATGCGCGCGCATGCGATGTCCAAGGGCAAAAGCACATGCGACGCGGAGGCCCGCGCCACAATGATGAAGGAAGTCCAAATAAGAACTGTGATCACGGCCGCTAGACGGCCAATGGTGAGTTGTGAAAAAGCCATGACCCAATGATACGTCCTGCCCTTGATGCAAGCATCCCAGGGCGGATAGACTTCAGGGATGCGCAGATCTCGCTTTCAGTTTTCTCTTCAGATGGGTTTAGGTCTGGTCTTGGCCTTTCTAAGCTTGGCTTTACCTGCCAAGCCCAATGCCAACAAACCTGAAAAAACACAGGTCCCTGAAAGCGTGATTCAGGCGTTTAAGCAAGCCAATGTGCCCTTGAGTGCTGTCAGCATCCTGGTCACACCCTTGAATAACCCGTCGTCAAACTCTGGGCTTTCTAAGCCTCGATTAAGTCTTCATGCCAACGCAGAGATGAATCCTGCTTCTGTCATGAAGCTGATCACCACCTCAGTGGGCTTGTCGCTATTGGGGCCAGACTTCACTTGGCACAACAAAGTCTTAGTGGATGGCCCTGTGAAAGATGGCGTCTTGCACGGTAATCTGTATTTGAAAGGCAGCGGCGATCCCAAATTGGTTGTGGAGCGCGTCCAAACATTGCTCCAAGATGTGATGACCAAAGGCCTTCGCGAAGTCAAAGGTGACATCATTTTGGATGGCAGTGTTTTTGACCTGCCCGATAAAAATCCCGCAAGCTTTGACGATGAACCGCTGCGGCCCTACAACGTTGCGCCACAGGGTCTTCTGTTGAACTTCAATGCCATGTTGTTCAAGTTCACACCCGATGCCGCCCGCGGTGAAGCCAAAGTTGAAAGCGAACCGCCGCTTTCCAATGTTCAATGGCCCAGCAGCGTGCCCTTGTCGGCCGGCGCTTGCCATGATTGGCGGACTCAACTTCGCGCTGACTTTTCGAAAGCTGACAGCGTGCGCTTCAATGGCACTTACCCCAAAGCTTGTGGTGAGCAAAAGTGGCCTGTGGCTTATGTTGAACCACCATCTTTTGCGCCGCGTATGGTCCAAGCCATGTGGCGCCAAGCGGGGGGGCAACTCAGGGGGCAAGTGCGTCATGGCTTAACGCCGGCGCAAGTCACACTTTGGCATGAAGCACCTTCGCTGCCTTTGACCGATATCGTGGCCGACATCAACAAGCTCTCCAACAACGTCATGGCACAACAGTTGTTTCTCACCTTGTCAAGCCAAAAGGGAGTCGGAAATTTTGCATCTTCAAAGCAAGTCGTTATGCAATGGTGGACAAAAAACATGCAAGGTCACAAAGCACCGTTGATCGACAACGGCTCAGGACTTTCGCGTGAAGAGCGAAGCAGTGCGCAGGCGCTCTCCGCCTTGCTTGAACTGGCTGCGCAAAGCAGCTTTTCGAATGCTTTACAAAACTCTTTGGCCATTGCGGGCGTGGATGGCACCTTGGTGCGCCTGCGTGATCGACGACCCAACTCTGTGGTGATTGGGCGTGCCAAACTCAAGTCTGGCAGCCTCCGAGATGTCGCTTCTTTGGCTGGCTATGTCGAGGGCTTGAGTGGGCAATCCTATGTTTTTGTGGTCATTGTCAACCACCCCAATGCCAATGCGACTCGGCCCGCACTGGACAAGCTCCTTGAATGGACAGTTCAAGACAAGAAGTTGAACTCTATTGGCAATAACTTGGGCATGCGTTACTAGGCTGTTAAAGCCAATCGCCCAAAGCTCCAGCTATAGTTCTTTTTTTCCCCACAGACTTATGCAGCAGCGCGCTTTAACCTGTCGCTCACACCCTCCCACTCGAGGGTGTCGGGTGGTGTTTCAATCCAAATATTCAGTACGCCTCTTGCATCAAAGTCACGCAACACGCCGAACAAATCGTGCGCAGCTTGCGCTGCCTGTGCAGGCATAGCACGCCAATACAAGCCAGCACCCATTAGCTCTTGTGATGGTTTTTCAAGGGACCACAGTGCTAGGTTTTGGGTGTGTGGGCCTAAGGCTTCCAATGCTTTTTGCCAATCGGCCTTGCGCATCAATCGCACTTTGCCTGTGGGTGCATAATGCGACGCCAAGGTGCCTGAGGCCCTTGGCGCTTGTGAGCTCAATTCTTCTGGATTCACTAATTTCAAGCCGCATGCTTGCTCAATTTGATTACGGCTAATTTGACCAGGGCGCAACAACACAGGTACACCGCGGGTGCAATCGACGATGCTGGATTCAATGCCAACCTCGCATTCGCCACCATCCAAAATGAGTAAAGCATCCCCAAATTCAAATTGGACATGTGCCGCCGTGGTTGGACTGACACGACCAAACAGATTGGCACTGGGTGCCGCTACACCCCAGATACTTTTTGCTTCGCAAGCCTTGAGTACTTCAAGCGCCATCGGATGTGAAGGACACCGCAAACCCACAGAGCTTTGTCCGCCCGCTGCAGCTGCCGCCATTTCTGTACGTCGGGGCAAAATGAGTGTGAGTGGACCTGGCCAAAATTGTGACATCAGTTTTTGGGCAAAGTCTGGTACTTCAGTAGCAAATTTTTGGGCCGCCTCCAAGGAGGCCACGTGAACAATCAAGGGGTGGTTGGAAGGTCTGCCTTTGGCTTTGAAAATCTTGGCAACCGCCGATTCATTGCATGCATCAGCCGCTAAACCATAAACTGTTTCTGTTGGCAAACCCAAGAGTTCACCTGTGCACAAAGCATCCACTGCTTGTTGCACATGCACAGGATTGTTACCAGAAATGATCATGCGCTGTTAGTACGAAACTTAAAAGGCTTCAATACCTAAAATGCCAGCCGCCTTCAAGGCCACTTGGCGAACTTCAGCAGCAGAAGTACCCGTGACATTGAGGTGTCCCATCTTGCGCGCTTTGCGCGCTTCCGATTTGCCATACAAATGCAAATGTGTACCTTGTAATGCCAGCACTGCTGTCCAATCTGGCAAGCGCGCTACGCCCTTGGTATCAAACCAAACATCGCCCAATAAATTGAGCATGATGGCCTGGCTGTGTTGACGTGGCTGCGTCAAGGGCAAGCCAGCCAAGGCACGAACTTGCAAATCAAATTGGGATTGATCGCAAGCATCGAGTGTGTAGTGGCCACTGTTGTGCGGACGCGGTGCCATTTCATTAACCACCATGCTGCCATCTTGCAGCACAAAGAATTCAAGGCACAACACGCCCACATAATTCAAGCCTTCAGCAATGGCGTGCGCTGCAACCACGGCTTGTTGTTGCAGCGTTTCGGGCAAGTGGCCTTCATACACTTCTGTGACTGCCAAAATACCTTCGCGGTGCAAATTTCGCTGTGCTGGAAAATTCACCATTTGCCCATCGCGGCCGCGCGCCACAATGACCGAGCACTCTAAACTCAATGGCAACATTTTTTCCAAAACACAAGGCACTTCTTTTAAGTCTTGCCATGCAGCGCGCAAAGCCGCTGCATCTTTCACACGCACTTGGCCTTTACCGTCATAACCCATGCGCGAAGTTTTCAAAATACCGGGCAGCAAATTCTGATTGATCGCCGCTGCCAATTGATCTGCAGTCTCAATGACAGCATACGGCGCGCAAGGCACGCCGCATTTCACGAAGTGCGCTTTTTCTGCCGCACGGTCTTGTGCAATGGCGACAGCGTCTGCACCTGGCGACACTGGCCGCAGCTTGGCCAATTCGCGCAGGGCCCATGCGGGTACATTTTCGAACTCAGTGGTGATGGCTGCACTGCATGCCGCCAATTCTTTCAACCCAATTGGATCTGTGTAATCGGTTTGAATGTGGCGATGGCTGACGCGGCCCGCAGGGCTTTGCGCATCTGGGTCAAGTACCGCTGTGAAGTAACCCATAGTTTGGGCGGCATGCACAAACATGCGACCTAACTGACCCCCACCCATCACACCCAAGGTGAGCGGCTCGGTGGTCAATGAGACGGATTTTCCAGGGGCAGCACTGCCACCGGGTAACAAAGGCGCTGAATGGGTCATGCCGCTCACGTACCGCCCACAGGCGGCAAACTCATGGCTTGCGCAGTAGCCGTTTGGTCTTTTCTGAATTGCACCAGCTTGGCTTGGAGAGCTGTATCGTTTTGCGCCAGCATGGCCACCGCAAACAACGCGGCATTGGCAGCACCTGCAGCCCCAATGGCAAAGGTAGCCACTGGAATGCCTTTGGGCATTTGGACAATGCTGTGCAAAGAGTCCACACCTTGTAAATGTTTGCTGGCCACTGGCACACCCAGCACCGGGACCACTGTTTTAGCCGCTAACATACCCGGCAAGTGGGCCGCACCGCCTGCGCCAGCAATGATGGCCAACAAGCCGCGTTCAAGTGCTGTTTCGGCATAAGTGAACATTTCGTCAGGCATTCTGTGCGCAGAAACTACTTTGGCCTCGTGATCGATGCCAAACTGTTGGAGAATCTGCACTGCGTGTTGCATCGTGTCCCAGTCTGAACTGGATCCCATGACCACGCCGATGCGTGTTTTGGCTTTGGATGCTATGTTTGGCATGTTTGGCTTTAATGAAGCGTTAAAGAAAATTGTCTCAGCTGAATTTCAGTTGAATCCTTGAATTTTAAGGTTTAGGCCATAAGTCTGGTAAAT
>CANHXV010000046.1 GCA_947464665.1 Comamonadaceae bacterium | reverse complement strand
GTTTGAGGTGATTTTAGAGATGAGTGCTTGCAAGCGAGCACTCGGTATTTGTCAATCAAAAGCCCAAAAGGCTGGTTTTAAATATTAGAGAGTGAGAACGGCGATGGACAAGCCAATTCGACAGGACCAAGAGACACCCCTGAAAGGTGTGCGGACAAACATCGTCCAGTCGATTCGTGCATTTCGCGTGAGCGACCTGCAAGAAGCGGCAGATGGTTTGGGACAACACTTTTTATATGCCAATTTGTCAAAGGCACAAAGCAAACAAGATGTGCTCGATTTGATCGCAGCCCAGTTCACACTGCCGTCCCACTTTGGCAAGAACTTTGATGCTTTGTACGACAGCATGACCGACCCTCTGCACAAGTCGGGTCCTCAGCCAGGCTTCATTGTGGTTTTGGAACACATCCCCGCCAATTTAAAGTTTGACAAAGAAGCCCGCGAACAGTTGCTCGATATTTTCCGCGATACCGCAGATTATTGGGGTGACCGGAAGGTTCCATTCCGCTGCTTCTATTCTTTCTCTGTGGCCCGTGCCGCTACTGCGGGTTCCGAGAAGCTAACCGAAGTTGCTCCGGAGTTGGATGCAGATGGCGTTGAAATGCTGGTTGAAGAAGGTGAAAAAATGCCAACCGATAAGCTGGTTGATGTTTCACCTTTGGCGCTTCGCATGAGCAGCCCCTTCAATGCAGGGTATTGGCTCGCAGCTGCATAATGACCATTTGCATGCTTAACTAGAAGCTTAGATCTGCAAATTTCAAGCTGCAACCGAGACCAAAAAGCGCAAAGGCTTAAACGCCAATGCGCTTTTTTTGGATGGAACTTCAAGAATTCAAAGAGATAGCCAACTGAAGGTATTCCTCTACGGGAACTTCTTCTGCACGACGTTGCACATCAAAAGAGCCAGCGAAACCTCGCTCTGTTAACCAAGCACCCAGTGTGTGCCTTAGCAGTTTGCGCCTTTGACTGAAAGCCACTTGAACCATTTTCTCTAAGAGCTTGACATCGATGTTGGCAGGTTCATTGCGCGGCACCATGCGCACAACTGCGCTGTCAACGCGTGGCGGGGGGTCAAAGCTTTCGGGCGGTACGAACAGCACATTTTCCATCTCATAACGCCACTGCAGCATGACGGATAAACGGCCATAGTCAGACGTTGCAGGGGATGCCACCATTCGGTCAATCACTTCTTTTTGTAACATGAAGTGTTGATCTTCAATGGCGCTCACATGCCCTAGCAAGTGAAACAAAATAGGTGTGGAGATGTTGTAAGGCAAGTTGCCAACCACCCGCAGTTTTTGACCAGCCGCCAATGCCGTGAAATCAACGCGCAAGACATCCGACTCCACCACTGTGAGCTGATTGTGAAGTCGAAGGCGCAAAGCCAAGTCGCGGTCTAATTCAATCACGGTGAGGTGCCCTAAGCGCTCAACCAAAGGCTGCGTGAGTGCCGCTAAGCCAGGCCCAATTTCAACCATGGCTTGGCCGGCTTGAGGATGTATCGCATTCACGATGGCATCAATGATGCCTCCATCAGACAGAAAGTGTTGGCCAAAACGTTTTCGGGGAATGTGCTTCATTGAGGTGGATCGCGCAACTCAACATAAGCGCGTCCGCGCAATTCTTCAACCCATGCTGAATAAAGCTCTTCTATTTTCTTAACGCGAAGTTGTGTGCGAACCATTTCACGATGGTCGCGAATTGACAAAGGTACCTCGCGACGCTCTATCAACTGAATCAAGTGTGCGCCAAACCGAGAAATCAAAGGATCAGATATTTGTCCAGGTCGCAGGCGTGACAAAGCTTCTTCAAACTCTGGGACAAACTGGCCGGGACTTGCCCAACCTAAATCTCCTCCTGCTGCAGCACTCCCATCTTGAGAAAACTGGCGCGCTAAGTCGGCAAAATCAGTACCGGATTGAATCCGTTGTTTGTAGCTGAGTAAGCGACTGCTTGCGGCAGTTTCGGACAAGTCTTTCCCCGTACGCAACAAGATATGGCGAGCACGAGTTTGTTCAATCATGGTGCTACTCAACTCACTTTGTTTTTTCTCAAGCACCTTCAAGATATGAAATCCAGCGCCTGACCGAACGGGATCAGAAACCTCGCCTTTGTTCAAGCTTTGCGTACTATCAACAAAGAGTGTGGGGTAGCGCTCGGTAGGACGCAAGCCCATTTCGCCGCCATTGGCGCCTTTGTCAAGGGCTTGAGAGAAGGCTTGTGCCAAAGCCGCAAAGCTCTCGCCACGTTTGGCGCGTTGGGCAATTTGTTGCGCTTTGACCATTAGTTCAGCGGCCTCCTGATCAGAACTATTTTCTGGCACGGCAATCAAAATCATAGCCAGATTGATATCAATTGGAGTGCTGGCCATGGGATTGCCTGCTTGCTGATTTTGCATGTACTGCGCGACATCGGTATCAGAAATACGAGCTCTGTTGTCAACCTCCCGTTCACGCAAACGGCTGATTGTCAATTGGCTGCGCAGCTGCTCGCGAAACGAAGAGACGCTCAATCCTTCCAAAGCAATGCGCTTGTAGAGTTCTTCTTTGGAGACTTGATTTTGACGCGCAATGTTGAGTTCTGCTTGATCAACTTCTGAGTCGTCAATGCGAATACCATTGTCACGAGCTTGTTGCAGTTGGGCTTTCTCATTGATCAATTGATCAAGGGCCTGTTGCGTCAAAGCTTGGGCATTGGGTGTTGCGACGCCTGGTGGTCGCTCCTTTTCCAAACGCAGTTTCAGATTTTGAACCTCGTTGTTGGTGATGGGCTCTGAATTGACAACGGCCACAATGTAGTCAACAGAACGTGCTTTCAATTGACTTTGGGCCTGCGCCAGTCCTGGTCCAAAGAGTGACCCCAAACAACTCACGGTGATGGTTACGCTTGTCATCACTTGAAACAGAAGATCGCTTGCAGGAAGCGCGCACAGGTTCGAATGGCGCATGGCGGAGTTCGAAGCAAAAAATTTAGTCATAAGTGGTAAATCTGGTGGTGGGCGCTAAATCTTCGCGAAGATATTGGTACCGGGGGATATTGTCGCGCAATGTTTTCAAAGGACTAGAGCCGACTCGGGCCAAACCCACAAATTCAAGTTGAAAAAGAATCCGACTGCGTGAGGTGCTTGTTGTGCTTTGAAGACGTTCATAGACGACACGACCTAGCCAGCAACCTGAGTCGTATTCAAATCCTAGCAATGTGTCGACCATTTTGCGATCCTTCAAGCTGAAGTTCATGCGGCCAACGCTGTACCAGCGATCGGCGCCTAAGCCTTGACCAGGACCCAGCGCCTGATGGTTACCAGTGGTCTGGTCATTCTTGGTAAAGGAAAAGTCTCGCAAAGGCCATTGCCAGCCGACGTCGATTTGCTCGCTTTGATCACGCGCCATGCGGTAGGCTGTATTGAAAACACGATAGGGTGTGGGATTGAAACGGGTGGTCAGCGTGGTGCGAGTCGTGCGATGGGTTTGTGCATCAAATTGCAAGGTTGAGTCGAAGGCCCAGCGGTTGTCCCAGCGTACGCCCGCACCCAGCAAAATATCGCTATAGCCAGATGACACGGGCAATTCCCCTGGAAGCCTCACCAATTGATCAGAGAATCGATACCGTTGCGCAAAACCAAAGCGCGCCAGTTCCGCACCCGTGTTGCTGTCAAAAAATCGGCTGTTCACACCCAAAGTCACCAAGTTGTTGTCTGCAATCCGGTCTTGACCGACATATGGATTTTCGGAATAAATCGTGGTGAGGTTAAAGTCTGTTGCGCCACTGTCGTAACTGGGCAGTTGGCTTTGGTCTTTGTAGGTTGTTCTGACAAAAAAGGCCCGGGGCTCTAGAGTTTGTCTCAGGCCTCGGCCCAAAAATGTGGCGTCTCGCTCGTAGACAAGTCCAGTGTCCAAGCTAAAAGTGGGTAGCAAGCGATTGGCTTCAAATTGACCATTGGCAAGCGCTGAGTCCAACTGGTAGCGTGTGGCGTGGATTTGTATTTTTGGAATCACAAAGCCCCAAGGTTTGAGCCAAGGCCGACTGATTTGTGCGGCTGCAAAGCTGCGCTGGCCATTGCGCAAAACAGAACTCGTGCCACCGGGTATCCGGCTGTAGTCGGCTTCGAAGCGGGTGGTATCGGCCGTTGCATCCACATCAAAACCATTCAAATCCCATCTGTTGTAACGTGCCATGATTTGAGGCGAACGATCATAAGGTGGGGTGATGGGCGAATTGATGTCTTGCAAAGTTTGAAATTTCAAGACCTGCGTCATCATGGAGAGATCACCTTGAGCCCAATAAAGGGTGCCTGATGCAGGCAGCAGACGCTGTGTCAGCGTTAAACCCGCTCGAGGAAAATCCCGCCAGTAGTTGTCGTCGCTGACGCGGTTCAAATTCAGATTCACGCCTAAGCGGCCTAAGGTGTTGTTGCCGGTTTCAATGCCACCGATATGTTGAGACGATAGGCCCCACCGAGATTGCTGACGCAGGGGGTCGTTGGGCATCAGGTTGAAACGTGTTTGACCTTGGCTGTCAGGTTCTAGGTAGCGAAACTCAGAATCAAACGCTACACCGCGTTTGCTCATGACTGTGCTGGTCAGTGTGGCATCGCGATTCGGCGCAATGTTCCAGTAGTAAGGCGAAGAGATCTCAACACCGCTGACGGTATCAATGCCAACCAGTGGTGTGAGCAAGCCCGACTGTCTGGTGTCGTTCAGCGGAAAAGTCAGAGACGGTGCTGCCAAGATAGGGACATCTTTAAAGCGCAGTTGTAAGTTCTTGGCCTGAATGGTGTCGTCTTCTTCATTCACTTGAAGGCTGGCCGCTTTGAGCACCCATTCAGGCAGCCAGCCAGGGCCTGGCAAACGCGCGCAGGTGGTGTAGGTCGCGTTGCGGATGATGGCGCGTTGCTGATCGATGAACTCAATTTCAGAGGCCGTGCCATGACCTCCACCCTTAAGCAGGGTGTAATCGGTTTGCAAAAATTGGCCTTGAAAGGCGTCCGCCTGCAAAATCAAGGTGCTGCCTTGGAAGATGTTTCCTTCTCGATTGATCTTCACCTCGCCGGTTGCTTTCAAAGTGTCTTGAGACTGATCGTATTCAATGCGCTGAGCTTGCACAGTAAGACCTTGCTTGCGCAGCAAAGCAGTGCCTTCGATGACCATGTCTAAATCGGGTCGTGCATCGATGCGCTGGCCCGAAACAAACAAGGGAGATTGCTTGCGCTCGACTTCAGAAATTTTTTCTTCGAGGCGAAAGCTGTTCTGAAGAACAACACCAGGGACGGTAGCGGGCAAACTGAGGGCGGTGGACCCTTTGCCCGGCCCCGTAACTTGGCCCAAGACCGGCGCGAGCCCAAGTAACATACAAGCCATTGGCAGGGCTTGTAGAAGCTTGCGTGTCTGAAATGTGGGGCGTGTCTTCAAAGGGCTGTCGTCCAGGTTGACGGGTGTTTGTAGAATGGATTATCCATGAGTGCCGCCCAATATGACCCAAGCACGCGGTCGGCTGGTGCGGCTTGGTATTTACAACCGGAATGAGAACTTGAAATCTGATCAAATTTTGACGTCGAATGTAACTTGGGCTGACCCTGAACGCCAGTTGGCTTGCAGTGCCTGGCTGGCGGTTTTGGCGCAAACCCATGGCCTTGTGCCATCCAGTTTGAGAATTGCATCAGCCGACGCAAGTTTCAGGCGTTATTTGCGCGTCGACACGCAGACTGGGGCCAGCCTGATTGTGATGGATGCACCCCCTGACAAAGAAAACTGCGAACCATTTGTCAAGGTTGCCAAGCTCATGAAATTGGCAGGGCTCAAAGCCCCCGAGGTATTGGCATGGCAGGAAGCGCAAGGCTTTATGCTGCTCACAGACTTGGGCGATCAAACCATGATGTCCGCCATCGACGCGAAAAACCCGCAAGCCAACCATGCCCTTTACATGCAGGCTGTCGACGCCTTGATTACCTGGCAATTGTCTTCCCAAGCCGGTGTCTTGCCACCCTACAATGAAGCATTGCTGAACCGAGAGTTGAGCTTGTTTCCAGATTGGTACCTTGCGCAGCATCGCCAACTCGATGTTCAAGGCAAGATGAGAAACACGCTGGACAGCACTTTCAAGATGCTGGTAACCCGCAATCTGGCTGGCCCTTCTGTGTTCGTTCACCGCGACTTCATGCCCCGCAATTTGATGATGCCCACAGGCGGTGATTCAGCTTTAGGTGTGCTGGATTTTCAGGATGCGGTGTACGGCCCCGTCACCTATGACGTAGCCAGTTTGATGCGCGATGCGTTTCTAACGTGGGAGGAAGATTTTGTACTCGATGTCACCATCCGTTATTGGGAAAAAGCGCGCAAGGCAGGGCTGCTCGACTTTGAAGATTGGCACCAAGACTTTGGTGTTTTCTACCGCGCAGTCGAGTGGATGGGCTTGCAGCGCCATCTGAAAGTGGCGGGTATTTTTGCGCGCCTGACTTTGCGCGATGGCAAAGAAAAATACTTGGCCGATGCACCCCGCTTCATTGCCTACATTCGCTCAACAGCGGCCAGGTACATTGAACTGCGGCCCCTGCTTCGCCTGATCGAAGAAGTAGAAGGCAAGGACGGCGTGACAGGTTTTGCGTTTGGCCGTTTGTAATTGCTGAAAGTCAATCATTGATGTCAAACTTGCCACGCTTTCATTGTCCAACCGCACTCGTGCCGGAGCAAGTGTTGAATTTGCCATCAGGCACGGCAAGGCATGTGCAGGTTCTGCGGCTCCAACCCAATGATGAGATCACCCTTTTCAATGGCCAGGGTGGTGAGTACAAAGCCGTCATCACGCACATGGGTCGTAGCGATGTGTCTGTGCGCGTGGGTGAGCACAACCAGGTTGAGCGCGAGTTAAGCGTTCGCGTCACTTTATGGTCTGGCATCACGGCCAATGAGCGCATGGATTGGTTGCTTGAAAAAGCCACTGAATTAGGTGCCAGCGCACTCCTGCCCATCACGGCCGAGCGCAGTGTTTTGAAACTCAAGGGTGATCGTGCAGATAAAAAATGGGCTCATTGGCAAGCCATTGCGGTTGCCTCAAGCGAGCAATGCGGACGCAACCGAGTTTTGCAAGTGGGCCCGCCTGTCAACCTTTCCCAAGCTATCGCTCAGTTATCTGTTGCGTCAATGCAAGCCGACAGATGGATTTTGTCTTTATCGCCAGGAACCCGGTCGCTTCAAGAAATGTTGCAAACACTCAAAACATCCAAAGAAGAAGGCCAGTCCAAGCTGTGCGAGGTCATTTTGCTCAGCGGGCCAGAAGGTGGCTTGAGTCCGGCAGAAGAAGCCCAAGCCATCGCCGCTGGGTTTCTGCCTGTGAGCCTAGGAAGCAGGGTTCTGCGCGCTGAAACAGCGCCTGTCGCTGTTTTGTCTGCTCTGAGTTGTAGGGATTAGATACACTCCGGTGTATGAATTCCAATCTTCTGTTGCTGGCCTTGTGCCAAGGCCTGTTTCTCACCAACAACGTCACCTTCATTGCGATCAATGGTCTTGTCGGTTTTAGCCTTGCACCAGTTGGATGGATGGCCACCTTGCCTGTAATGGGCTATGTGGTTGGCGGCGCATTGTCGACGGGCTTGGTGGCCAAATCACAAGCCAAGTGGGGTCGCAGAATTTCATTTCAATTGGGCCTGTTAGTCGGTTTGTTATCGGCCATTTTGTGTGCCTTTGCGACATTCACCCAACACTTTGCCTTGTTGGTGTTGGCAACCTTTGTGGCAGGCTATTACAGTGCCAACGGGCAACTTTACCGATTTGCTGCTGCCGAATTGGCTGAGGCCTCCTTTCGAGAAAAAGCCGTCTCTTGGGTCATGGCGGGTGGTTTGATAGGTGCCATCGTGGGTCCTAATTTGGCCTCTCACAGCAAAGGATGGTTTGAAACGCCCTTCATGGGTGCTTATGTGGCCCTGACGGCCGTAGCCATTTTAGGGATGGTGCTGATGCACTTTGTGAAGTTTCCGCCGTTGGTTGAGAAAGTCAAAGGCAGCGCTGAAGGCCGCCCCTTAAGCGAGATCATGAAACAACCGGTTTTCATTGTGGCCGCAGGTGCTGCTGCACTCAGTTATGGCGTGATGAACTTGCTGATGGCAGCAACACCATTGGCCATGCAAGTGTGCGGCTATCCGTTCAGTGATGCTGCCTTGGTTTTGGAGTGGCACGTCATTGGCATGTTTGCGCCTGGGTTTTTCACAGGGCACCTGATCAAGAAATTTGGCACGCTGCACATCATGGCGGTGGGCGTTCTGTTGAATTTTGTTTGTATCGCCATCGCGCTTTCTGGCACGGAGTTGCATCAATTTGTATTGGCTCTGTTTGTTCTGGGCGTCGGTTGGAATTTTGTTTTCACAGGCGCTACCACGCTCGCCATGACGGCTTGGCGACCTGAAGAGAAAGACAGCGGCCAAGCGGCCATCAATTTCTGTGTCTTTGCCACCATGGCCTTCACCTCGTTTGCTTCGGGCGCTTTGGTCACCACGCAAGGCTGGACTTGGCTGAACTATGGCTCCTTGGTGCCTGTGGCACTGACGGCCCTTGCCTTGATGTGGCTGGTTTGGATTCGCAAAAACCAGGCCACAACCTGAACTCAGGGTCAGGGCAGTGCTGCCATGACTTCAGCCACCGAAGCGGTCAGTTTTTTCGCATAGGGCACATGCAAAAATTCATTGGGGCCGTGCGCATTGCTCTTGGGACCTAACACGCCACAGACCATCATTTGGGCTGCTGGGAAGCCTTGGCTCAACATGCTCATGAGAGGGATGGTTCCGCCCTGACCGATGTAGCCCACCGATGCGCCAAAGTGCGATTGGCTGGCGCTTTGCAGTGCATTTTCAAACCAAGTGGTGCTGCTGGGTGCGTTCCAACCGGTCGCGCCGCCGTTGGATTCAAAAGTCACACGCGCTTGGTAAGGTGCGTTGTCTTCTAGCAATGCTTTCATTTCCGCAACGGCGGAGTCTGCATCAACCAAAGGCGGCAAGCGCAAGCTCAGCTTGAAGGCTGTGTAAGGCCGCAAGACGTTGCCGGCATTTTCTAAAGTGGGAAAGCCTTCTGCGCCGGTGACGCTCAATGTGGGCGTCCAAGTGCGGTTGAGCAAGGCCTGCAAAGGATCGGTGGTGGTTGGCAATGCAAACGTGGTCGAGCCGCCGCAGTCGTAATGTGCCCAAGGAAAGCGTTTGTAAACTTCTTCACCCAAAATACCCGCCGTGGCTTTGGCTTGTGCCAATCGATCGGTCGGCACTTCGCAGTGAAAACTGGCGGGCAAAAGGCGCCCCGACTTGCTGTCTTCTAAACGATCTAGGACTTGGCGCATGATGCGGAAACTGGAAGGCACCAAGCCAGACGCATCACCGGAGTGAATGCCTTCCGTCAAAATTTCAACCTTCAAAGTGCCGCTGGCCATACCGCGCAAGCTGGTGGTGAGCCACAACTGATCGTAGTTGCCAGCGCCACTGTCTAAGCAAATGACCAAACCAACATCGCCCATGCGAGGACGCAGTGCATCGATGTAGGGCATCAAATCGTAAGAGCCAGATTCTTCGCATGTTTCAATCAAGCCCACAATGCGAGGGTGCGGTGTGTTTTGATTTTTCAAAGCCTGAACGGCGGCAATGCTGGCATAGGCTGCATAGCCGTCATCTGCGCCACCACGGCCATAGAGCTTGCCGTTTTCGTACTTGGGTGTCCAAGGGCCTAAGTCATTGCGCCAACCACTGAACTCGGGCTGCTTGTCCAAGTGCCCATACATTAAAACTGTTTGACCAGATCCGTCAGAGGCAGCACGTGTGGCAGGAATATCAAAAAACAAAACGGGCGTACGACCAGGTAAGCGCAAAATTTCTAACTGAAGGCCAACCACTTTTTGCGCCTCGATCCACTCAGCCGTTTGGCGCAGCACCGTGTCGAGATAACCGTTAGCCTCCCAGTTGCTGTCAAAGGACGGCGACTTGGCGGGAATTTCAATGTAGCTCGTGAGCTCTTTCAAAATGCGGGTGTCCCAAGATTGCGTGACATCACGCAAAGCAGTCTCAGCGTTCAAGAGGTGTGCAGGAAGTTCTTTGTGAATCGGTGCGTTCATGATGTTCTCCAAAAATTCAGTTTCTTCTCAGCCAAGACAAGCCGCGAGAAGTGCCACCTGCAGTGGTGTCAGCAGGTACGTATTCACAACCGATCCATCCTTGCCACTTCCATTGTGCAGACAGGCGATCGATCAAGTCAAATACATAAGGCCAATTCAATTCGCCGGTTCCAGGTTCGTGACGCAGGGGCACATCAGCAATTTGCAGGTGGCCCACTTTGCCTGTGGGAATATAGCGCTCCAATTTGGTGGTGACATCACCTTCCACAATTTGGCAATGAAACAAATCCATTTGGACTTTCAAATTGGGCTCATTCACTTGCGCCAATATTTCATGAGCATGATCTTGGCGGTTGACAAAAAACCCAGGAATTCCGCGCAAGTTAATGGGTTCTAGCAAGACATCCAAGCCTTGTGCGCGCACTTCTTGGCAAGCCCACTTTAAATTGGCCACCAAGGTGACTTGTGCTTGCTCACGCGAAACACCAGCAGGCAACACACCCGCCATGGAGTGAATGCGGGGGCAGCCTAAAACTTCTGCATAGCGCATGGCGCGTTGCACGCCCGCTTTGTATTCAGCTTCCCGGCCTGGCGAGCAAGCTGTGCCGCGATCGCCTTTTTCCCAAGCGCTCAAGGTGCTTACATCGTCAATGCCACCAGGCGGCATATTGAACAAAACCTGCTGAAGGCCATTGGCTTTGAGTCGTGCGGCCAAATCTTGTGCTGCATAAGCGTATGGAAATAAATACTCAACGGCCTTGAAGCCATCTTTGGCCGCAGCTTCAAAGCGGTCTAAGAAATTGATGTCGGGGTACATCATGGAAAGATTGGCAGCGAATTGAGGCATGTTCAGCTTTCAAGTTGCAAAGGTTGGCGCAGTGACAAAAAGATCAATGCAAAGTGAGAAAAAAATTACCAAGCCGCATCAAAATTCTGACGCAACTCATCAATCTGAGCGTCTGACAAATGCGTTGGAGTTTTGGGATGAGCCATTTGCACAAGCTTGGCAGTTTCTTCCAGTTCTTCCAGAGCCGCCATGGCGCTGCTTAAGTCTTGATGCCAAACATTGGGCCCGAGTTTGGCTAACATCACAGCGCGAATGGGCGTGTCTAAATGGGCGTAGTGGAGAATGGCATCGGCCACCGCATCGGCAGCCATGGGGTCGCCGGGCCTGAAATAAGGAATCAAGGGTACATGGCCCACTTTCATGACAAAGTAAGGCGTGATGGGCGGCAAAAGCTCTGGGCCTGTGGCGCTCAAGCTCAATGACACACAATGCGTACTGTGTGTGTGAATGACGCATTGCGCCGGCCAACTGCCAGGTGCATGGTCTGTTGCCTCGTAAATTTTACGGTGCAGCGCCATCGTTTTGCTAGCGCGCTTGCCACTCAATTGTTGACCCTGTGAATCGAGCAAAGCCAGATCAGCGGGTTCTAAAAATCCCAGACTGGCATCGGTGGGTGTGATCAAGAAGCCGTGTTCAAGACGCACACTGATATTGCCTGCCGTCGCGTGAACATAGCCTCTGTCAAACAAGCTTTGGCCGACGCGGCAAATCTCTTTGCGGGCTTGCGCCTCCGTCAGATGAAGGATTTGATTTTGGCGGGTGTTCATGCGCATGTCTCCGACAAAACCTTCAAGGCCTTGGTAAAGAAATCGGCAGAGCCAAAATTGCCGGACTTTAAGCTGAGATGCCCAGCAGCATGTTGAGGCGCATAACACCACGGCACACCGGGATCAATTTGCGGGCCAATTTGCATTTGTGAAACATTCAAAGCTTGTACGCATGCGCCCGAAGTTTCACCACCCGCAATGACCCATTGCTTCACACCCAATTGCAGCAAGCCAAGACTGACTTGCGCCAAGGCCGACTCCATCCATTCACCCGCTTGCTGACGCCCAAACTTGGCCTGAACTTGTTGCAGGGTGCCAGCGTCGGTGGTGGCATAAATGAGAACGGGACCCTTGCCAAGCAGTGGCACAGCCCAAGCCAGAGCTTGAGCTACTTGGGCTTTGATTTGAGCGGGCACATCTTGCGGAGACCAGCTTAAGGGCTTGAACTGCCAACTGGGCAATCCCAAACTTTGGTAGTGCGCCACTTGCCCTTGCGTGGCAATAGAGCAGCTGCCAGACACAATGGCTTGAAAGCCTGATGCCTTGGGCAGCGCAGCAGCACTGGCCGATGCTTGCAAGTTCCAATTGGCCGGCAAGCCAATGGCCACGCCAGAGCCGGCGGTGATCAAGGGCATATTTTTCAAGGCGGGCCCAAGCGTTTTTAAATCTTCATTGCTGGTGGCGTCGACAATGGCCACGCCCACCCCATCATCTTGGAGGTGTTTGATTTTCTCGCTGATGGCGGCACTGCCTTTGGCCATCACGGTGTGATCGATCAGGCCAACTTTGCGTTGGGTTTGAGCTTGCAGCACACGAACCAAGTTGGCGTCTGTCATGGGGGTGAGCGGATGGTTTTGCATGCCGCTTTCATTCAAGAGCACAG
>CANHXV010000045.1 GCA_947464665.1 Comamonadaceae bacterium | reverse complement strand
TGCACAACACCGTGGTGAGCGAGAAAAGCCTGATCATTCGCTCTACTGGCAAGATCACCGGCAAGATTCATTACGTCGAAATTGAAATTGAAAAAGGTGGTGAGATCGAAGGAACTTTGACTCAAGCCATTGAAGGCACGTTGAACGCGGCCGCAATTTTGAACAACGGCCCAGCGCCTGTTTAACCGGCCCCTGAAATGCAATTAGCAAAAATGCTTTGGCGAAGCGCGCTGTCTCTTCCCTCTACTTTGCTTCATTGGTGGCGCAAGGATTACCAAGATTCAAGAATTATTTTTGAACAAAACGGTGACCTTCAGTATTTTGCGATCTCTGCCAAACTCCAACGCATGCTGGTTCGTGGCAGCATCGTCACACTCACCTCTTTGTCCACGGCGCTCATAGTTCTTTCAATCATCACCATCAGCCTGCAAATCAGCAAAGCTCGGCTAGAGAAATCACACCAAGATGTTTTCAAGGCCCTGGTAAGCGGCACCGCCGACGCTGAGTCTGGCGATGCCATCAACATGAGCGAAGATCAGATGGTTGCTTTGGCTCAGTCTATTCGCGACAGAGACATGAGCATTCGCCGTTATGTCGACACCTCAACGGCCGCGGTGTCCCAAGAAAATGTCTCCCTCAAATCTCAGCTGGATTCATCTGGTTTGACCGAAAAGATTGTCAGAATTATTCAGCAAAACAATCCCAAGGGCGGATTCAACCTAACGGATGACATTAACAACAATCCGTTGCTCCGAGGCAAAGTGGCTGATGAATTGGCCACAAATCGTGCACTGCGCGATGTCTTGTTTGCACTGCCCAACAAAATGCCTGTGAGCAATTATTCTTTGACCTCAGACTTTGGCATTCGCAAGCACCCCATGACAGGCCAATCGCACTTTCACACGGGCTTGGACCTGCTTAGCGAAAACGGCAACGACAAGGTTCACCCCGTTAAGGAAGGCGTGGTCGTTCTTTCACAAAACCACCCTCAATACGGCAATACGGTTGTAGTGCGCCACACCAATGGCATTGAATCGCTGTATGCCCACATGTCGCAGTTGTTGGTTAAAGTTGGTGACAAAGTTAACCACGATTCCGTCTTGGGTTACATTGGTAACACAGGTGTTTCCACTGGGAAGCACTTGCACCTAGAAATATTGGTGGGCGGATATCCTGTCAACCCACAAAAAGTCATCCGGACGGCTCAGCATGTTCAACAAATTCAAATCAGCTCCAAATAACGCCACCACAGAAACTGAAGAAGCGGCTGGACCTGTCGCGCCTGAAGAGATTGTGCATGTTAAAGAAGAAGAGCCTGCTGTGCCGGTTGTGCCTGACACGCCGTCCAACGTCACACCAAGTGCAGCCCAGCAGCGCAGCAACGGGGTGATGGGCATGCTACAGGCTAACGTTTCAAAGCCTTCTATTCTGAGCGAAGGCTTCTACTTCAAGGGTGAGTTGTCTGCCAAAGGCACCATCCACGTTGAAGGCTCTTTGAACGGTCAGGTTCAAGTCGATGAGTTGACCATTGGCTCGCGCGGTCAAGTTGATGGCATTGTGAACTGCAAAAACTTTCACATCAAGGGCCGATTTTCAGGCACGGCCACATGCGAAGAGCTCACGGTCACATCGTCTGCAACTGTCGATGGCCATGTGGTTTACAAAACACTTTCCGTTCAAAAAGGCGCGTCTATCAAGGGTGAGTTGCTTCTTGCGAAGTAATCACCATCGCACCATTCCATGAACCCCTTTCAACTCTAAGTCGCTTTCAAAATGAACCCTACCAGCAAACAAAACAGTGTTTTCATCGGCGAAGGCGTTTCCTTCAAAGGCAGTATCAACGCACCTGACGAAGCCGTGATTGAAGGTCAATTTGATGGCGATCTGGTTGTGAGCAATTTGCTCATCGGTCAAACAGGCCGTGTGACTGGCACCATCAAGGCAGACCGGGTGGACGTGAAGGGTGAGTTGAACAAAGACATCAGCAGCCGTCAGTTGCTGATCGTTCGCAGCACTGGCAAAGTCAACGGCACCTTAGAGTACGGTGAAATTGAAATTGAACGCGGCGGCCAAGTTCGCGGCAACATGAGCCAAGTTTAAGACACTGCTTGCGTGTTCAATCACGCATGTGCAAAGGGCCTCTGTAGAGGCCCTTTTGTTTTGCTTGAACAAACTTTATTTGTAATTACTGGCTCGCAAGAAGGCGGGCAATACAGCTTTCATTTTGTCTTGGAAACTGGTCTTCGCAAAATCATTGGCTGCATTCACGGGTCTGATGCTGGCCTTTTCATTCATGCCGGCACGGAACCTGTCTAGGATGGATCCGCTCATTTTGGGCTGGTACAAGCTGGCAGCACTTTTCTTTTCACTCAATTGGCTTCGGCCCAACTGAATAACGGCATTGCCAAAGTCAATGAAATTTTCACGAATTTCTTGGCTTTGCGCTGTGACAAAAAACTCTGTTCCAAAAAACTCACTGGCTGTTTCATTGAACATCACAGGGGGTGACATGAAAAAACTCGTATTGAATGACTGCATGAACACGTTGGAATAGGTTTCCAAATTGGCGACCCGGCTAGGCACAATGACCAGCTTGGGCGGCGTTCTCATCATGGAGTTGAAAACAAAACCGAAGCGGTTGACAAACTCGAGTGTGCTGTCCAGTTCGACACGCGACAATGAGGTTGGGACCAGCACCAAATCGAAATCAAACAAAAATTCGGCTGGCAAAATATCTGTCCATGTCAGGTCGGCGATGACCACTTCGGTTTCGCTTGAGACGCTTCTGAGTGCTTGCTTGGCCTGCAACAAAGCCAAGCCAGAGCCTTTGTTATTGGGCGATTGAACAGAAATACACTGTATGCCCAGAGGGGCAGCATTTCTCACCCACTTGCCAGCGGTGGCTTGGTGGTCTAAATCTACCAGGCTCGTGGTTTTTTGAGCCACATGGGCAAAAAAAGCCGCCAAATTGGCAGAAACAGTGCTTTTCCCTACGCCACCCTTTTGACTGGTGATGAGGATTTTCAGTTTAGATGTCATCTGTAACTCACTGTATTCAAAGAAAAAAGAACTTAACAATTGCACGGGGGGAAGATTTGCCCTATTATCGAATTTACATAAAAAAACGATTCTTGGCAACTTATTTTTCTAAAGGACCCCCATGAGCCAGCAAAACCCTAAGCTCGTGATGATGCGTTTTGACCCCAGAGCCGGATGGGTTCAGCCATCTGAGGAGCGCATTGAAGTAGATGAAGATGAGGCGCAAGTGCGTCAACCCAAAGCGTCATCGCAGGCGCCATCCGCCAATCCGGCGCCTCATTTAAGGGAAGCCCCGCCCCCCTCCGCAGCGGCTAAGGCACCTGCGCTTGAGTCATTGACCGAGTTGGGCGCCTCCATTGTTGAAGTTTTCAACTCACTCAAACTTGACGACCCTCGGCTTGAAATTTGGACGCAAGTCAATGCCAGCATTGAGAAGATCTCTGAAAAAATAAACGAGCAAAAGTTTCTGGAACAAAAACTCCATGAAGTGGCCATTGACATCGAAAATTTGCGCAATTTGACAGCGGAGTTTGTCAATCACGCCTATCAAAACGAAGTCGAGATTCATGCAACATCCAAAGTTCGCGTTCAAATTGCCGAGTCTTTGAATCAACGAATAAAGAATGCATTGAAGACATGAAGTTGTGGCGCATATTTTTCAGCTTTTTGGCCAATTCGTTTTTCGTTTTAAATTGGATTGGTTTTGTCTGGGTGAGCTTTGTCATGGCTTCTGGCAAAGATGGCTTAAGCATCTTCTTAACCCTGCCATGGGGTTCATTTCTCACCGAGCTTTCAAACATAAGCCAACAGGCCCATGTTGACTCTGGCAGTGTGTGGATTGCTTGGCTCATCCTCAGCTTGGCCTATTCATTGGCGATGCTCGGACGTCAACACTCACTTCACAAAACGCCCACCCAGACTCATCTTGATGTTGCCAGTTTGGTCAAAAACAAAAAGCGGGAAATTGAGTCAGATCCTGAATTGAGACAAAGCCTGAACAAACTGAATCAGCTGCTCAAAAACTCCTGATGCAGGTGTATTTGCCTCACCAAGGCGCTGCTGTTTGCTTTAACGCTTTTCTTTAGCAACTTGCGCGTTTTGAATAGCGGCCTTGGCGCCCGAGGCCGATTCTGATGCGGTTTTGTTTTGAATTACCAAGCCCAACAACCTAGCGCCATGCTCTACAGCAATGGAGCCATAAGAAATATCGCCATTCACAACAGAGTCTTTGTGAAACTCGACCCGCTCAGCTGCATAAATATTGCCATCCACCTTGCCAGCCACCATGATGCGGTGTGCGGTAATGTCGCCAGTGACTTCACCTGTAGAGCCAATGGCAACTGTAATTTTATTGCCCGAAACAGATTCAATATTGCCAAGCACTTTGCCATCAATTCGAACGCTGTCTAGCAAAACCAAGCGGCCATAGATGGTGGTCGTTTGGCCAATCAGTGTGTCAAATCTTTCTTGACTGGAAACGAAAGATTTTTCTTTGAGTTTTTCAAACATAGAGGATGTATTTCAGATGGCCGCGCTTGGAGGACATCAGTTGTTTAGAGATTTGGCAGGCAGCACCTGCATAGGATTGAGCACCCGCCCGTTTTGAAAAACTTCGTAATGCAGATGCGGTCCTGTCGATCGACCCGTGCTTCCCACATTGCCGATAACTACGCCTCGAGTCAGGTTGGTGTTTTCTGTCACAAGTCGCTTGCTTAAATGCGCATACCTGGTGACGTAGTTTTCTGCATGCTTGATTTCAATCACGTTGCCATAGCCGTTGTCCCATTCTGAACGAATGACGACACCCGGCGCGGTGGCCAGTACAGGCGTGCCCACTTCGGCAGAAAAATCAAGTCCTTCGTGCATGGCCAATGCGCCTGTAAAGGGGTCGTTGCGTATACCAAAGCCGCTGGTCAATCGAAATTCTGCCTGAATGGGGGACCCAATGGGCAAGGCCTCTAACCAACTCAAGTGGCCCTGCCATTGCTTTTCATAATGGCCTAACTTCGCCGCAATTTCATCTAAATCAGCGGCTGTTTGTTGCAATTCGGTATGCAGGGGCAAACGGAAAAAACCACTTTTAAACTTGGGCGAAACAAAGGGACCGCCCTTTGCATCATCTTTCAATGGCGGCTTGACCTTGAGACCCAAAGGTGTGGCCAGGTCCATGAACTTGTTTTTCAAAGACTCTAGCCGCTTGACTTCAGCAATGGTTTGTTCCATGGAGTTGCGCACTTGCTCAAGCCGCTGACGATAAATGGCCTCCATGCGTTGTTGCTCCGCTTCAGTGGTGACACCGCCCATGGTGCGTGCCAAGTCGGGGTTGTATTCCACTGCAAAGCGCAGCCCTATCCAATTCAACAAGAAGCCCATGAGCATAAGGCCTAAGCCGAGCGCCAACGCACCACGCACAACCGTGCGGGCGGTAATAGAAATAGATTTAACCTGGCCGGTCGGGCCAGAGAGCCACATGAGTTGCATGGAAGTTTTAGAGCTGGGTGGACTATTCTAGGGATTCACCCCCCTATCGTCTACCAATAAATGTGAATTTTGATCAAGCCCTTGATTCCGATTGCTAAATTTAGGAAGTCTGAATATGATGCTGAGTCTGAGCGCCCTTGAGCCATTTAAAAAACCAATTATTTAGTATGCAAAAACAGCAGCCTATCTGGTCCCAAGAGCACGGGGCGCTACTTAAAAAATTGCGGGAAAACGCAAGGCTAGACGTTTCGTCTTTGGCGCACCGCAATACGGTTTCTAAATCTCAAGTGGTACAACTCGAAGACGGCGGAGACACCTCTTTCTACAACCCAGACATCAAGTACAGCATCGGCAAGAAGTTATTGAAGTTCTTGGGACATGACTTGTTAGAGACAACCGCCGCGCAGCCCACCCCGTTGGAGCCTGCCAAGACCATTCAACCTGAGCCCCTTGCCCCCTCAGATACAGCTGTTTATTTGCTTCAGGCAGAGCCCATGGCATCGGCGCCAATTCAGCCAACGCCAAGACCGCCTGCAGCACCCCAAAACACATTGGAGCCCAAACCAGCAAAGGCCCCCTCTCCTGTCACTTCAAAAAATATGGCTTGGGGGCTGTTGTTAGTGGGTATGGCTTGCTTTGCATTTTTTGGACTGCTTGAATCGAACAAGTCTCAGCCGATTGCGCCTGCAGCCAAAAGCCCTGTGGCTGACAACTTAGCCACCGCTGAAGTCAAGCCATCGGAAGAAGAGGCCAAGTTACAAAGTCAAGAACAAAACATTCAGCCCACAGCTGCACCAGCAGACACCGCACCCAGTGCCGCTAACTCAGCAGCCGTTCAACAGGCCCAAGCAGTTGCGACTGCCATGTCTGAGAATGCTAAAAAGTGCTTATGGAAAGATGCAGAAACTGAGCTGGTCCCTGCCACACCCAAGAAGGCGCCAGAGTATGTGTACATGGTTGCCACAAAGGACATGTTTGTTTGCGTAATGGATGGCAATGAACGTGTAGCAGCCCTTAGTCTTAAAAACGGCGAACGGCGCAGCATCTACGGACCTGCACCTTTCAAAGTTCAATCGGCCAGCTTGCCTCAATTGCAAGTGTTCTTTCAGGGCACGCCCATTGCCATTCCCTCTGAAGAGATAAAGCAGATCAAATTAAGCGCTGCGCCCTGGCAATAACTTTCAATGACATGCCTCTAGGTTGAAAACCTAGAGATAAACTGCACAGTTTCAAGCGCCAGCGCGCTTACCCTTGGTCAGGTCAACGCCCAACTGTTTGAGTTTGCGATAGAGGTGGGTGCGCTCTAATCCTGTTTTGTCGGCCACGCGGGTCATCGAGCCGCCTTCGTTGGACAGGTGAAATTCAAAGTAGGCCTTTTCAAAAGCATCTCGTGCATCGCGCAAGGGCAGATCGAGATCAAAGCTTTGTGAAACCTGAAGCGAGTTGTCATGACCATTGCTTGCTCCGGCATGCGCGGAAGCTGCGGTACCCATTGGCAGCTGAGACGCTTGGTAAGCGGCAGCAGCTTGGCGCACTTGTTCGCGCGCCAAACCTTGTTCCACCGTTTTCAAAAGTTTTTGAAGCGTGATGGGTTTTTCTAAAAAAGCCTGCGCGCCAATGCGAATGGCATCAACTGCTGTGTCAATGGTGGCGTGGCCACTCATCATGATGACCGGCATGTTCAAGAGGCCACTCGCAGACCACTCTTTGAGCAAAGTCACACCATCGGTGTCTGGCATCCAAATGTCCAATAGCACCAAGTCTGGCCGAATGCGAAGTCGTGCCTCACGCGCTTGAGCTGCGTTTTCGGCCAACTCAACGTTGTGCCCCTCATCGTTCAAGATTTCGGAGAGCAAATCGCGAATACCTAGCTCGTCATCCACCACCAAAATGTTTGCCATGTTGCTCTTAGTTGCCTCTAATTTGCATCGACTGTGCTATTTAAACTGAACACTCTCATTGTTCAAAAAACGGACGCTTGGTTTAAACCTGCGCTGGTTTCTCGACACTGAATGATAACGACACTTGGGCACCTTTGACCACCCCATCTTCAACCCGATTGGCAATGTCCAAACGCGCCCCGTGTTCGTCGGCAATTTTCTTCACAACTGCCAGCCCCAATCCGGTGCCTTTGGCCTTGGTCGTCACATAGGGCTCAAATGCTCGCTGCAAAATATTAGGGGCAAAGCCAGGGCCTTCGTCCAGCACCGTTAACTTCACGCGCTTGCGAGCGGGGCTCCAGCGGGTGACCAACATCACATGGGTTTGCGGATCGCTGGCATCTTGGGCATTTTGGAGTAAGTTGTGAACCACTTGGCGAAGTTGCTGGGCATCACCCTCGATAAGCGGCAAGGTGGGGTCAAGGTCGGTAAAGACCTGAGCTCGTGAGGTCAACTCTGAAGGTTCTGCTGCGTAGAGCCCCATCACATCCAAGATCAATTGGTTCAGATCAAGCGGCTTGAGCTCTGCCGATGGCAAGCGGGCGTAATCTCGAAACTCGTTCACCAGCCGCTTCATGGCAGCCACTTGCTCCACGATGGTCTTGACCGATTTGGACAAGACCACTTGATCGGCCTCTTCCAGCTTGCCATCGAGCTTACGCTCCAAGCGCTCCGCGGACAACTGGATGGGCGTCAAGGGATTTTTGATTTCATGCGCCAGCCGGCGCGCCACCTCGCCCCAAGCCTGCGAGCGTTGGGCAGACACGATTTCAGAAATATCGTCAAACACCAAGAGGCGCATGCCATCTGGCAGTATGGCGCCGCGCGCCACCAGGGTGACGGAGGTTGCCTCCAAACCTTGGCCAGATGCATGAATCTCGAATGACTTTTGCCAATGGTCGAGTTCATGGCGGTCTTTGTCGGCTGACAACAATTCAAACTGCTCCTGAACGCCGGATGCAAAATTTTGCAAATTGGGCAAACTCAAAAACGAGGCCTTGGTGTGAGCTGCCAATGGCAATTTCAAAATGCGGGTGGCACCAGGGTTGGAGGACTGTATGGCGCCTTGGGCATTCAAAACAATGACGCCAGCAGTCAGATTGTCCAAGATGGTTTGGAGGTTTTCCCTGGCGGCACCGAGTTGTATCAAACTGCGCTCTACAGCACTTCGCGCATCGGACAACTGTTGCGTCATTTCCGCGAATGAGCGGGTTAAACCGCCTAACTCGTCATTGCCCTGAAGTGTGTATTTGGGACTTAAGTCACCCGAGGCCACTTGCCGCATACCATGAGCCAGCAACAACAAGGGTCGAGCCAACTGATTGCCTAGCAAAACAGCCAATAAAACAGCCGCCAACACGGCCATGATCAGGCTCAAGGTGAGCGTTCCGATGTACATTTTGCGCAAGCCATCGCGGGCCAATGCACGCTCTTGGTACTCGCGGTTGGCCAATTGCACATCCAAAGCGTTGGCCACCAAGGTGGCGGGAAGCTCTTGTGAAATTTGCAAAACCCAAGGGTCCTCACGCAGGTTGAGGCTATTTTGAGGCACCAGCGTCAGGACCTTGATGCGTCCGGTTGGGGCTCCCACGGTTTCGTCCAGCCCCTCCACAATTTCAACACTGAGTTTGCTGCGTACTTGCTTGAACTGTGCCGCTGTGGGCCGTTCTGGTCGAATGGCAAAACCCGACTGGCCCGCAGTTGCTATCAAACGACCATCCAATGACCACAGCACTGCTTCGTTGGCGTCCATTTGTGTGCGAACGCGGTCCAGAGTCAGCGCTGCACTGGCTTCTTGTACATCGACCAGCTGCTGCGCCGCTACGCGAGATTGCTTGGCCAGATCGCCCGACAGCGTGTCCAAAGTGGCGCGGCCTAAGTTCAAGCCAGCCACCAAGGCGCCTTCTACTTTCACATCGAACCAACTCTCAATGGAGCGCGATACGAACTGGTAAGACACTACGTAGATCAAGACGCCAGGCACCAAGCCCACAAGCGCAAAAATAGCAGCCAACTTCACCAATAAGCGGGAACCAAATTGGCCTTGGCGCAAGCGAATGATCAAACGGGTGAAGCCCCAGAGCAGCCCCAACAGCAAAAGCGCCGCCACAATGGTGTTGACCATGTAAAGGCGGTCGTAATTGCGATCATAGAGCTCTCTGTTGCTGGTCGCCTGCGTTAACAGCACCAACAAACCCAAGCCGATGGTGAGCAAGATGGTGACGCCAATGCCCACCACCCACCTGACTGTTTTGGAAGCTTGTGTGCCAGTGGCAATTCGATCTTGGGGCTGGCGACTCATGGGAAACGCAGTGTTTTTTGCGTGGCCAAATTCCACTCCGATTGGCTGCCCACCATCATTTGGAAGGGCCTAGGCAATTGAGACACGTCCAAGCGGAATTTAAACATCAGGGTGAATTTGTTGTCATTGCCAAGATCTGCGACATCGGCCAATTTCCAATTCGCCGTTCTGCGAATCGCTGCCAAGGCTTCTGGCAAAGTTTCAAATGTTTGCGACAAGCTGCTGGCTGACCCAACCGCTCCAATCGGATCGCGCGATACATTCAAACGCCACACTCGGGTCAGTGGCTGGTACGCCAAGCGGTAATGGCGGGCAATCGTGCCAATTTTTTTGTCATACCAGTACCAGCGATCGCGCGTCAGTTCGGCTTCTGTCACAAAATAAATGGGCATGCCTTTTTGTAAGGCTTCCTCTACGGAGCTGCTCAATTCTAATTTCAAGGTACTTTGAAGCAGCAAAGCGCCTTCTGATCGCTCAAGTCGCAACTCCGAAACCTCGACCTGGGAGCTAACAGCAGCTTGAGCTGATGCAGGCAAGACATAAACAGCACCCAAAAACACGCAGGCAAAAAGCACACGAAGCCAAAGACTTGTGCCCCCAATGCCATTCAACTTAAATTGAACGCTTTTCCAACAGTGCGTAGTAAAAACCGTCATGTTCACCCATGACATTGTCGCGGAGACTTGCGTCAGAAGTGGCACTTGAGGGTGTTAAATGACCCGGAGAGGGCAAGATCAGGGCATCAGTGTTGTGCTGAACAAACGTTTGGATTTGCGTTTCGCCCTCGGCCTTGAAAACTGAACAGGTGCAATAAAGCAATCTGCCCCCAGGCTTCACCAAGGGCCACAGCGCCTTTAAGAGCTTGGCTTGAATGTTTGCCAGTTGGGCCACATCTGTCTCTCGGCGTAACCAACGCACATCGGGGTGCCGACGGCCGATGCCCGAGGCTGTGCAAGGAGCGTCTAGCAAAATCCCGTCAAAACTTTGCCCATCCCACCAGTCGGCAGTATGGGCAGCGTCGGCTGCAATGATTTGGGCTTGCACCTTGAGTCGGTCTAAGTTCTGCTGAATTCGTTCACAACGCACAGGATCGACATCCAAGGCGATGACCTGTGCGCTAGGGTCGCATTCCAACAAATGGCCTGTTTTGCCACCCGGTGCGGCGCACGCGTCTAGCAAGCGCAAAGCTTGATTTGATTTCTTCAAGCCCTTTAGCAACAGCGGGGCTGCCAACTGCGCCGCTGCATCTTGCACCGAGACATGCCCTTGTGCAAAGCCGGGCAGTAGTTGAACAGGTACAGCCTTGGTCAACTGAACCCCTGCTTCGCCTACCGCTTTGGCTGCAATGCCATGGCCTTCCAAGACCTGCAAATAAGCCGCCACGTCATGGTACTGGTCGCTGACACGCAGGGTCATGGGCGCTGCCGATTGCGCAGCCTGCAAAATTTCTTGCCAGTGAGTGGGATGGTCGGCCTGCAAGCGCTTGATCCACCAAGCTGGGTGATTCCATTGCGCCGTGATGTCAGTTTGGGTTTGCGCCAACAAGGCTTCGCGCTCTCTTAAGAAACGGCGCAAGCACGCATTGATGAACGGCGCCTGAGGTCGCATGTCTTTGTGCCTTCGTGCGGCTTCTACGGCTTGGTTTACCAAGGTGTGAACGGGGTAGGGCGCCAACTCGTCTTGCCATGACAAGGCCAATGCGGTGCACAACAAAGCGTCTGCTTGCGCAGGGGGTGCTTTGCGGGCCAAGCATTTGCGAAGGGCCACAGCCCGTCCCCACCAGCGCATGCTTTGAAACGACAAGGCTTGCGCACCGGGCCGCAACTCTTTAGGCACAGCGTCGATGGCTGCCGTCATGGACCGGCCTGTTTGCACAGCTTGTACAACTTGCGATGCAGCCTGCAACAACTGCCAAAGCGGTGCTTGTAAAGTTTGCTGCAAATGGAACCTTCAAGGATGCCCGCGCATCAAGCCAGCAAGTCTGCAATGTCCAGCGTCTGCGCAGGCACAAAGTTCACTTGCTTGGCCAGTACGCTGGCTGGAAATTGCAACACCGCTTCGTTGTACTTGAGGGCGGCTTGGTTGTAAGCGTCCATCAATGGCCAAGCCTGTGCTTTCAATCGGTCAAATTTGTAGGGCAAGGGGTCAATGAACCAAGTGGCTTCACCACTCTGACCTGCTCGCACTTCTGCCTTGGCCCATGCCGCCAAGGCCAGTCTATTTTGGTTGACCTTCTGCATCACAACCGGTGAAAGGGGCTGGGTTCGCGCCAAGTCCAAGCTGTCTGACAACTCCTCAAGGATGGCCAACAGTTTCAGGTCTCGGTCGTTTTTCAAAAGCGCTTCTGGCAATGCCGCTTCTTCCATTTCACTCAGCATATCGCGCATGGACGCGGGCAAGTTGCCCTGTAGCCACACCAAGACACGAAGCAGTTGTGCATCCACCGTCGCAAATTGTTTGGCCACGCTTGCGCGCAATACAACCAAACGGTTGTAAGCGCCAACAGCCCAAAAAAACAGGACTGCCAAGATGCAACAAAAAATCAGAAGGGTCATGTTGCCGTCATTGTGAATGAAAACAGCCTCAAAAAAAACGCCCCTGCCCGCGTTAACGGTTCAGAGGCGTTCATCATTCCGACCAAAGTCGGAATTTGATCAGGCTTTCGAATCAGCAGCGTTGGCTGCGTCTTCGGTCAACTGTTGTGCTTCGGCCAATTCAACGGCTTCGGCTTCTGTGATGGCGCGGCGTTCTGCCTCGTCCATCGCATCTTTGGCAGCACGGGCTTTGTGATAAGCCAAGCCTGTACCGGCAGGGATCAAACGACCCACAATGACGTTCTCTTTGAGACCACGCAACTCGTCGCGCTTGCCCATGATGGCAGCCTCGGTGAGCACGCG
>CANHXV010000044.1 GCA_947464665.1 Comamonadaceae bacterium | reverse complement strand
GGAACATTTCTGCCCAAGAGCCATCGAGGTAAACCTCTTTGCCTGATCGTTTGTCGACAATTTCAAATCCGTGGCGCTCTAGCGTGGGTGGTTTTGAGAGGGATGCCGCTTCACCGGTGTCGTTGGCCAACACATGCATGACGGCAAAAGATTCAGATTCGTACAACAAGTTCATAGTGACATTCTGACTGAAGTCTGTCTACTTTACATGGAGTTGTTGTAAATTTTTTCAAGAGGGTAAGGCCGGTAAGGGTTCAGCGTCACGCATTTCCATGTCAATGAAATTGCCATTGACTTGGGTAATCTTAATTCGCACGGGCATTCCGCTGTGAGCTTGGGACAGCCACATTTCAATTTGGCTGTCGAATTTAGCCCTTGGCAAGCAAACCCAGCGCTGAGTTTCCAAACGATTGCCGTTGACTTCAATCGTTTCATCTGACTTGTAAGTGAGGGTCCAATTGACCGCATCGCGGGCGGTGGCGGTCTGGACATTCAGCACAGAGCCGAGCTTGAAATGATTGGCAGAAACCGTGGCGGCCATTTGAATGAACAAACTCACCTGATCTTGTGCCCCAGATTGCAGCTCGATGCTAGGCGTATTGCCGCTGAAGCTGATCTTTTTTTGAGCCGCTTCAAAATGGGCCGCTCGTTCGCCCCGCCAACTGTCTGAGTAACGCACCGGCGCCAAGCCGTTTTCTGTCAGCATGCCCACGCTTCGCCAAACACGACTGCCCACCAAAAATGCTTTAACCCGAAGTTCGGACTCATAGGCCTTAGGCGTGTTGGAAGTCGATTGGGTTTGCCACTTGAGCGAGCCAGAGGCGTGGTATGTCAAACCACGCTCTTGGCCTGTGAGTTTGTAGTTGATTTGCGTGTTGGGTGGAAAGTCGCCCACTTTGGCTGAGAGCGCATTCGATACCAGCGGCGCGGACACAGAAGGTGTTGCCGAAAGGTCTGGGGGCAAAGCGATGGCTTGGACTTCTGGCAGCGAGCTGGGTGAGTTTGGCAAAGCTGCAGTGTCCAGATCGGAGTTGGGCGGGGCTGGGTTCTCTTCAGGTGCTGACAGCACAGCAGAGGCGACGGCACTCATGCCAGCGCTTGAGGGCGAGTAGTCGCTAGCCGTGACCGCCGCCCTGGGCTTTTGCAGGGCAGAAGGCCTCGTTTGCTGTGTGGCTGGGCTTTGAGGGGGCGCTTGCGAAACGCCAGAGCTCAACACCCGAGTTTGCAGTGGCCCTAATTTTTGTGATTCTGGTTGAAGTCGCCAAATGCTGGCCCCAGGTGACATGAGCAGCCACAGGTGTACACCTAAAACCAATGCACCCAAAGACACCAAAGCCCGTCGCTGATGAGGGAGGTTGAAGGGAGTCAAAGTGGCTTGGGCAAGCATGTCAGGGTGACTTAAAGGGGCTTTGCAAAGAAACAAGTTGTCTTGAAAGACATGAAATTGTAGGGCGAGCGAGATTGGTTAAACTGATTCATGTTTTGAATCAAAAGCCCTTGGCTTAGATTTTTAGTTTGAGACTCTATTTTGAGGCACCCCTATGAAATTAGCCACCTACAAAGACGGATCGCGTGACGGCCAATTGGTCGTGGTCTCGCGTGACTTAAGCACAGCGCATTATGCGACGGGCGTTGCACAGCGCATGCAGCAAGTCTTAGACGACTGGAACTTTTTGGCGCCGCAATTGGAAGACATCTACCAAACATTGAACAGTGGCAAGGCACGCCATGCCTTTCCTTTTGACCCCCAGCAATGCATGGCACCATTGCCCAGGGCCTATCAGTGGGCCGATGGCTCGGCTTACTTGAACCATGTGGAATTGGTGCGAGCCTCACGCAGCTCTGTGGTGCCTGAAAGTTTTTACGCCGACCCTCTCATGTATCAAGGCGGGAGTGATGATTTCATTGGCCCTTGCGATCCTGTGGTGTGCCGAGACGAGGCCTTTGGCATCGACTTTGAGGCTGAAATAGCGGTGATCACCGGCGATGTGCCAATGGGTGTTTCGCCAGAAAATGCACTCGATGGCATTCGGTTGATGATGATTGCCAATGACGTTAGTTTGCGCAACTTAATTCCAAACGAATTGGCCAAAGGGTTTGGCTTTTTTCAAAGCAAACCCGCAACTGCTTTCAGTCCTGTTGCCGTGACCTTGGATGAACTGGGGGACGCTTGGGACCATGGCCGTGTGCACCTGACCATGCAATCAACATGGAATGGCCGCAAGGTGGGCATGTGCGAAGCAGGCCCTGAAATGACTTTTCACTTTGGCCAATTGATTGCGCACATGGGCAAAACACGCAACGTGCGCGCTGGCTCGATTGTCGGCAGTGGCACGGTCAGCAACAAGAGTGTGGATGTCAATGGCAAACCCGAGTGGCCGAAAGGCTACAGCTGCATTGCAGAAAAACGGGCCATTGAAACCATCCTGGATGGCAAGCCCAGTACCGAGTTCATGAAATTCGGTGACACCATTCGCATTGAAATGAAGGGCAAAGATGGTCAAAGCGTGTTTGGCGCCATTGAGCAGAAAATGGCACCGCTTGAAGCTTAAGCCCGTGGAGGGTTTGCCGCCATGGCATCAAACTTTTTAAAGTATTGACGTGCCATGGCCACCAGTTGAGGGTCGGTGGGATGGTCGCTGGCAATGCTGTCCACAATCACTTTTGACAAGACCGGATCGTGTTTTTCATACCAATCTTTAAAGTGTTGACGCGTCAAGCCAGGCCCCGTGACCAATACTTCATGGCATTTTTTTACAGCAGACGCTATGTCTGCAAAGAATGCGTTTGTATCAGTTGATTTGCCTTGGTGCTTGTGCTGCGATTTGGAGTGTATGCGTTGGGTTTGCGCATGGTCTCGATCAAAAAATGCAATGTGCGCTGCTTCGTGATCAAGCCAAACGACGGCGTGAAATGTGGTCATGCTTTTATCCTAATGGGTCAGTGTTCAATGCAAGGCGGCGTTGGGGCCTGCTACTTTTTCTAGGATGGTCTGACACGCTATGCAGCGCATGGCCGAAGGAAATGCCAACAAACGGGTGATGGGAATTTCGGTTTCGCAAGCAAGGCAAAGCCCATAGATGCCTTGCGTGATGCGCATCAGGGCCAACTCGGTGGCCTCTAGCTCTTCCCTGTCATGTTCTTGCATGGCAAAAGCGGTGTCGCGCTCTGTCATGTTTTGTGCATGCGATTGCTCTGTAGGTGCTAGGTCTGCTGCGGCCTCAGCGCGACTGCTCAAACCGCCCAAGCCCTGCCCCATTTTGTTGAGCAGCTGAACTTTTTGAGCAAGCAGCAATTGCTTGAGAGATTCTTTTTGTAAATCATTTTTCATGGCTTGATTCCTTTTGATTGGCGTAATGTCGGACAGCATTCAATTCTGGGTCGAATCAATGGTGTGCATTCATCGTAGGCAGTTTCTGGCAAAGAACTATTGATACACATCAAGCAAGCCCGCCATCTTTGGACAAGATCAAGCGACAATGTCGATTCTTGCATTGGCTATTTTTCAGGAGACCTTCATGAGCCTTGTCATTGACTACAGCCGTTATCAAACACTTCGAATCACGCGCCGTGGCGCGAATCAAACGGTGCTCGACATTCAGATGAAAGCCGGCGGGCCTGGCGGCAATGGCAAATTGCCAACAGCAGGCCATGAAGGGCATTGGGAGTTGGCTGAAATTTGGCGCGATGTGTCGCGAGATGACAGCGTACGCGCTGCGGTGCTGCGTGGCGAGGGCTTGGGTTTTTCTGGTGGTGGTGATTTGGCGCTGGTGGAAGACATGGCACGAGATTTCGAAATCCGCAGCCGTGTCTGGAAAGAGGCTCGTGATTTGGTTTACAACGTGATCAACTGTGACAAACCGATCGTAAGTGCGATGCATGGGCCAGCTGTCGGTGCGGGCTTGGTGGCCGGATTGTTGGCGGACATTTCCATTGCCAGCAAGACCGCCAAAATTGTGGATGGCCATACCCGCTTAGGCGTTGCAGCGGGCGATCATGCGGCCATCATTTGGCCATTGCTCTGCGGCATGGCCAAAGCCAAGTACTACTTGTTGTTGTGCGAGCCTGTCAGCGGGGAAGAAGCCGAGCGTATTGGCTTGGTGTCATTGGCGGTTGAAGAAGATCAGCTGCTAAGCAAAGCTTATGAGGTGGCCGAGCGTTTGGCCAATGGCAGCCAGTCCGCCATACGCTGGACCAAGTATGCGTTGAACAATTGGCTGCGCCAAGCAGGCCCCAGCTTTGATGCTTCCTTGGCACTCGAGTTCATGGGCTTTTCAGGCCCTGATGTGCAAGAGGGCTTGGCCAGCTTAAAAGCGCGCCGCCCACCGCAGTTTTAAGCCTTGCTCTTCATGCGTGCCAAGAAAAGTTCATTGTTGGCTTTGCGATCGGCTTGCACACGTTGCATGCTGGGTCGCTCAGACCACATCTTCATGTAATCCTTCACAGGCAATTCGGCTAAAAAATCTTTGCCATAAATGGCTTTGCTTGCGGCAGAAATCACCGGGAAATGAACAGCAGCAGTGCAATCGGCAACACTCAGTTCAGTGCCAGCAATAAAGGGCTTGAACAGTGCAAGTTTGGCAAATGCCGCTACATTTTTTTCAAGTTGGACGCCAATTTTTTCCTTCACGGCATCGCTCACCTTGCCGCCAAAGAAAGCCTCTGCATACAAATTGCGCGCAACCAATTCCAAGTGCAAATCTAAAAAAGTGACCAACTCACGCACTTTGGCGGCTTGGAAAGCGTCTGGTGGTATCAGAGGGTGCGCGGGGTATTGTTGCTCGATGTACTCCACCATGACGGCCGATTCGCAGAGCGCGCCTTGCGCTGTTTTCAAATAAGGCACTTTGCCAAGTGGGCTGGCATGGCGGTCGGTTTCACCCACCCACGTCAACTCTTCTTCAAAGACAACGCCTTTTTCCAACAGCACCAATTTGACTTTGTTGTGATAGTTGCTGGCGCCAAAGCCGCAGAGTTTCAACATGTGGAATCTCCCAATGTAGACAAAGCCAAGAGCATAGCCTTTGCCCCAGTCAGCCCACGTCGCGAAGTTGACGCAGGGCCGTATGCGTTAAGCTTGTGGCTGACTTACACCTCAAGGAGCCTTTATGAGCGATGCATCAGCTTTCGGATTTGGAAAATTCGTACCCGGCTTTGATTTTTTGCAAAACTTAGGGCAAGCCGCTAACCCTGGAGCCAAAGGATCACCCCAGGGCATGCCCAACATGGCCAGCTGGGTAGCGCCAACCTTGAGTGTTGAAGAGCTCGACAAACGCATCCAAGAACTTAAAACCGTTCAATTTTGGTTGGAGCAAAACACCAATGCCCTGAAGGCCACCATTCAGGCCTTAGAGGTGCAAAAAATGACCTTGTCCACTTTGCAAGGCATGAATGTGAACATGTCAGAGTTAGCCAAGGCCTTCACCGCCAAAATGCCAGACCTGCAGCCAAAGGATGCGGCCAAGTCTGCAGATGCTGCTGGCCCAAGTGATCAAGCCAAAGCAAGCTCGGAAGGCTCCGCCCAAGGTCCTGCAGTCGACCCCATGCAGTGGTGGGGATCTCTCACACAACAGTTTCAAAACATTGCGGCTGCTGCAGTCAAAGACGTGGCAGCCAAAGCCATGAAAGACGGTCCCAAGGCCACCCAGAAAAAGACTGCGACTGGCAAAACCGGCCAGCCGAGCTCCAGGGCAACTCGATCAAGCACAGCGCGCCCATCGCGTGCCAAAAAACCAGCCCCATGAATTTATTTCCCTTTGGACATGCCACGCACCCACAGTGGCAAATGGCCGCAGGCTTGGTCATTGCGCAATTGCGCGCACAAATGACATTGCCTGGCCATGCGTCACATCCGCGATTAGGGCTGTTGTACATCACCGACGCTTACGCCCTGGCAGCAGAAGCGATCTTGGCGCATTTCAGAGAAGAGTTGCCCATGGTTCAAGATTGGGCAGGTACGGTGGGCGTGGGGGTGGCGGCCAACAACGCAGAATACTTTGACGAACCTGGTATGGCCTTGATGTTGTGCGATGTGCCTGCCGATCAATACCGCGTGTTTTCGGGAGCACAACCCTTGCCGCCTCACTTCCAAGCACACAGTGCCTTGGTGCATGCCGATCCTCAAACACCTGATTTGGCTGAGCTGATTACCGAGATGTCAGGCCGCACGCAGTCGGGCTATTTGTTTGGCGGCTTAACGGCCAGTCGAAACCAGGCCGTGCAATTTGCTTGGCAGAATTCAGCCAATCCCTCACAGGGTGTTTTAACGGGTGGCCTAAGTGGCGTCGCATGGTCTAAAGAGGTGCAAATTTTGTCGCGCGTGACACAAGGCTGCGCGCCCATTAGCAAAGAGCGCGAGATCACAGAAGCTGAGGGGCATGTGGTTTACAAACTCGATGGTTTGCCAGCGTTGGATGTGTTGATGGCTGACTTGAACGTCTCCTTGTCAGAGCCACAATCCGCATTGAAAGCAGTGCGAAGCACCTTGGTGGGTCTCACGTCTCAAGGTCAACAAGGGGTTGGTAGAACTGGCAGTTTGGGTGCCGATGTCAGAGTGCGTCACATCGTTGGACTCGACCCTGCACGCCAAGGCGTGGCCATTGCAGACCATGTACAGACGGGACAGAAATTGGCTTTTTGTCAGATGAGTTTGCAAGCCGCGAAGTCAGATCTTCGGCGCATCTGCGCTGAAATTCGAGAAGAGCTAGAGCCTGAAACTTTGAGTTTGGAAATGGCGAACGCGCTGGCGGCCAGCGAAGCTGAAGCGGCCCCGCACCCAGCCAGGCGCATTGCGGGCGCGGTGTATGTCAGTTGCTCTGGGCGCGGCGGCCCACACTTTGGCGGGCCCAGTGCCGAGCTTCAATGGATTCGCCACGCTTTAGGCGATGTACCTTTGGTCGGATTTTTTGCCAGTGGCGAAATTGCCCATCACCATTTGTATGGCTACACCGGTGTATTGACGGTGTTTACGACACCTGCAGAAGCAACTTAAACAGCCACAGTTTTCAAACGCCGCGAGCACGTGCCTGTTTGAATTCAGCCTGAAAGTTGGTAAAGCTTTCGACTTCCAATGCCGCTCTGATTTCTTGCATGAGGTTCAAGTAGTAGTGCAAGTTGTGAATGGTGGTGAGCATCGGCCCCAACATCTCGCCACAGCGATCGAGGTGATGCAAATAGGCGCGGCTAAACCCTTCTCTACCACCATCATCCCAAGACACACCTGAAACGCCTGCACAAGCATGGCATGTGCAGGTGGTGTCCAAAGGTTGTGGGTCTGACTTGTGGCGTGCATTGCGCAATTTCAAATCACCAAAGCGGGTGAACACCGTGCCATTGCGCGCATTGCGTGTAGGCATGACACAGTCAAACATGTCAACGCCTTGCGCCACGCCTTCAACCAAATCTTCAGGCGTGCCCACCCCCATGAGGTAGCGCGGCTTGTGGGGTGGTAAACGATGGGGTGTGTGCGCCATGATTTGCAACATTTGCTCTTTGGGCTCGCCGACGCTCACTCCGCCAATGGCGTAGCCAGGAAAATTCAGATCTACCAAATGGTCTAGCGATTCTTGGCGCAAGTTTTCAAACATGCCGCCTTGCACAATGCCAAACAAAGCATTGGGATTTTCAAGCCGAGCAAACTCATTTTGACTGCGCTTAGCCCAACGCAAACTCATCTCCATGGACTTGCGTGCTTCAGCTTCTGTGGTGAGGTGGCCTTTGGTTTCATAGGGCGTGCACTCATCGAGTTGCATCACAATGTCTGAATTCAGGACGGTTTGAATTTGCATGCTGACTTCAGGCGACATGAACAACTTGTCGCCGTTCACTGGCGAAGAAAAATGCACCCCTTCTTCGGTGATTTTGCGCATCGCGCCTAAAGACCAAACTTGAAAGCCGCCTGAATCTGTGAGGATGGGTTTGTTCCATTTTTCAAAGCCATGCAAGCCGCCAAAACTTTTCATGATGTCAAGGCCAGGACGCATCCACAAATGGAAGGTGTTGCCCAAAATAATTTGCGCGCCCATTTCTTCAAGACTGCGCGGCATCACACCTTTCACAGTGCCGTAGGTGCCTACAGGCATGAAAATGGGCGTTTGAATCACGCCATGGTTTAAGGTCAGTTGACCTCTTCTAGCGTGGCTGTGAGGGTCTGTTTTGTGGAGTTCAAATTGCAGCATGCTTCGTTTTATGAAATGAGGGTTAAAGACAGGCCGAGCGTCGCAAGAGCATGGCATCGCCATAGCTGAAGAATCGATATTGACGCGCAATGGCGTGGGCATACAAAGCCATCACATGCTCATAACCAGCAAAGGCACTGACCAGCATCATCAAAGTGCTTTTGGGCAAATGGAAATTGGTGATCAAACAGTCTACCCACTGAAATTCAAAGCCCGGGGTGATGAAGATTTGCGTGTCGCCTTGTGCTTGACCTGATTTTGCCCAAGACTCCAAAGTTCTGACCGAGGTGGTGCCAACCGCCCATACCTTGCCCCCACGCGCTTTGCATGCGTGTAAAGCAAGTTGTGTAGATTCAGGAATGTCATACCACTCGGAATGCATGGTGTGTTCGGCAATGTTTTCTGTCTTCACAGGCTGGAAGGTGCCAGCACCCACATGCAAAGTGACGCTCGCCGTTTCAACGCCCATGTCTTTCAACTGCTTCAACAAAACATCGTCAAAATGAAGTGCTGCAGTGGGTGCGGCGACAGCACCAGGCTTGCGCGCAAAGACCGTTTGATAACGCGCTTCGTCTTCAGCAATCTCGGCCTCAGTGGCACTGCCATCGTATGACCGTTCAATGTAGGGAGGCAATGGCATGTGACCATACTGAGCCATGAGGGCGTGCGGCTCTGCGTTGAATTCAAAACAAAACAAAGCGCCTTTTTCATCAGGCCATCGACCAATCAAGGTGGCTTCAAAACCTTTCTCGCTTTGATTGGCGACAGTTTTGGCATCTTTGCCCATGTGGAGTGTGGCGCCGATAGGTGGTTTTTTGCTCACCTTCATGTGAGCCACCACGCGATAACCTGGCAAAACCCTTTCGATCAAAAGCTCTACTTTGCCGCCGCTTGATTTCTCGCCAAAGATTCGCGCCTTGACCACCTGAGTGTCATTGAAAACCAAGAGATCACCCGCTTGCATCTGTTTTGGCAAATCCCGGAAGACGCGATCGACCGGCGTGGTGCCACTGCCATCCAGCAGCTGAGAGCTACTGCGCTCAGGTGCTGGGTGCTGCGCAATCAGTTCTGGGGGAAGGTGAAAGTCAAAGTCACTCAAACTGAAGCATTGTTTGACTTTGGTTCCATCAAGATGGGGCTTAAAAGCGTTCATTGGCTTGAGGGCCGAACAAGACCCGTTCCAAGTTGAAAAACTCGATTGTCCCATGACTCAGCGCAAAGACTCAAAGATTAGAACTATCTAGTATTTGTAAATCAGCGCAAGATGTGAGCAATATTCAAGAAAGTAATTATCACCATTCACTTTCAGACTTCTCCAAGACAGTACTGTATGGGGATGTCCAAAGTATCCGAATCCCAACAATTCGCTGACCGTTTGCGCGGCGCGTTGGACAGTGCTGGTGTGCGTGCTTCTCCGACCTTGGTTGCCAATGCTTTCAACCTTCGCTTCCGTGGTCGCAGTATTACCCCACACACGGCTCGAAACTGGTTGTTGGGCAAAGTCATGCCCACCCAAGACAAACTGCGTGTGCTTTCCGAATGGTTGCAAGTCAGCCCGGACGAACTTCGTTTTGGCCGCGCACCCGGCAAGACTTATGTGTTTGAAATGAACGATGGACCTATTGAAATGGGTCTGGCTGATCGTGAAATGGTCGATCGTTACTTATCGCTGAATCTAGAAGAGAGAAAAACCATTCGAGATGTTGTATCAGCATTCGTGACAGCTAAATCGGCCGAATAACTGCTTTGATCCTTGCGGCATGACGCTTAGGCATCCAGAGGCCTGATCGGAACAAATCATTGGGCAAGCACGGCACAATGGCGGTATGGTTGCTCCCGCATCACACCCGCCATCTTTGCTGACCAAGCCACTGTCTGCGCCACAAAAAGCCATGCGCAAGATAGGCTTGGCGCGCGACATTGACTTGGCCTTGCACATTCCTTTGCGCTACGAGGATGAAACCAGCATCGTCAAGCTGGCTGACGCCCGAGAAGGAGATGCCATTCAAATTGAAGCCACGGTGGTCTCCTCGGAGGTCCAATCGCGTCCGCGGCGTCAGTTGTTGGTGACTGTTGATGACGGCACCGATACCTGCGTCTTGCGGTTTTTCAGTGCCTACCCTGCGCAGCAAAAAGCCTTGGCCGTGGGCCAAGTGATCAGGGCTAGAGGCGAAGTCCGTGGTGGTTTGATGGGCCTGACCATGATGCACCCTGCCTTCAAGGCCGCTACCGGCGATCTGCCATCGGTGCTCACACCGGTCTATCCTACTTCAGCAGGTTTGCCGCAAACCTATTTGCGCCGAGCCATTGCAGGTGCTTTGTCGCGCGCCGATTTGAGTGAATCCTTGCCTTCTTCTATGGTCTGGCCTTCGCCTGCGAAAGGAGCGCCTGCACTCAGTTTGCGCCAAGCCTTGACCTATTTGCACCATCCCACCCCGGACGTGTCGATTGCGGCGCTAGAAGACCGGTCACACCCCGCTTGGCAAAGGCTCAAAGCCGAAGAGTTGCTGGCGCAGCAACTTTCACAGCGCATGGCCAAACAAGCGCGCGACACCTTGAAAGCGCCTGCACTCAAATCTAAGGCGGGAGGCTGGCACGATCAATTGAAAGAAATCTTACCCTTTCAACTGACGGCCGCACAACAAAGGGTGGGCCACGAAATTTCACAAGATTTGGCCCGACCTGTGCCCATGCACCGTCTGCTTCAGGGCGATGTGGGCGCTGGCAAAACCGTGGTGGCGGCATTGTCGGCTATGTTGGCCATTGATGAGGGCTGGCAGTGCGCCCTGATGGCGCCCACCGAAATTTTAGCGCAACAACACTTCACCAAATTGGTGGGATGGCTTGCGCCTTTGGGTGTTCGAGTGGCTTGGCTGACGGGCAGTCAAAAGAAAAAAGAACGCACCGAAATGCTGGCTTTGATCGAATCTGGCGAGGCCTCATTGGTTGTAGGCACACATGCCGTCATTCAAGAGCAGGTGAAGTTCAAAAATCTGGCGCTCGCCATCATTGATGAGCAGCACCGCTTTGGCGTGGCACAGCGCTTGGCGCTCAGAGACAAGATGCAAGATGTCGGCATGGAGCCGCACTTGCTCATGATGACGGCCACGCCCATCCCGCGAACATTGGCCATGAGTTATTACGCCGATTTGGAAGTGTCGGTCATCGATGAATTACCGCCCGGACGTACCCCGGTCGTCACCAAAGTGATTTCAGACAGCCGCCGCGATCAGGTGATTGGGCGCATTGGTGCGCAATTGGCCGAAGGCCGACAGGTCTACTGGGTCTGCCCCCTCATTGAAGAAAGTGAAGCCTTGGATTTGACCAACGCCACGGCCACCCACGAAGAGTTATCGGCATTGTTGCCTGGCGTGACAGTGGGCTTGCTGCATTCCCGCATGTCGGTGAACGAAAAGCGCGAGGTCATGACGAAGTTCACACAAGGCAGCATGGGCGTCTTGGTCAGCACCACCGTCATTGAGGTCGGTGTGGATGTACCTAACGCCTCCTTGATGGTCATTGAGCATGCAGAGCGCTTTGGCCTGAGCCAACTGCATCAATTGCGTGGGCGTGTGGGCCGAGGAGCTGCAGCATCTGCATGTGTCTTGCTTTATGGCACCCCCGATGGGGGTCGATTGAGCGAAACGGCACGAGAGCGTTTGCGTGCCATGGTCGACACCAACGACGGCTTTGAAATAGCCAGACGTGATTTGGAAATCAGGGGGCCGGGTGAGTTTCTAGGTGCGCGACAATCGGGGGCAGCCTTGTTGCGTTTTGCCGACTTGGCCACTGACGAGCATTTGCTTGAATGGGCCCGGCAAGTCGCACCCGCACTGCTAGAAAAATACCCCGACATGGCCGAGCGGCACATTGCTCGCTGGTTGGGTGGAAAATCAGAGTTTTTGAAAGCTTGAGAAATTGGCATGACCCTGACTGAGCTGAAATACATTGTGGCCGTGGCCCGCGAACGGCACTTTGGCAAGGCGGCCGATGCGTGTCACGTGTCGCAGCCCACCTTGTCGGTGGCGATTAAAAAACTCGAGGAAGAACTCGATGTGAAGTTGTTTGAGCGCAGCGCCAACGAGGTGAGTGCTACACCTTTGGGTGAAGAAATCATTCGCCATGCACAACTCGTGTTGGAGCAAGCCGCCGAAATCAAAGAAATTGCCAAGCGCGGCAAAGACCCCTTGGCAGGCACCTTACGTTTGGGATTGATCTACACCATTGGCCCTTATTTGCTGCCCGATTTGATGCGGCAAATCATGAAGAAGGCACCGCAAATGCCTTTGATGTTGCAAGAAAACTTCACCGTCAAGTTGATGGAGATGCTCCGTGCGGGCGAAATTGACTGCGCCATTTTGGCCGAGCCTTTTCCAGATGTCGGATTGGCCACCGCCGCTTTGTACGATGAGCCCTTCATGGGCGCATTGCCCATGAAGCATTTGCTGGCCAAGAAAAAATCGATCACGGCTGAGCAACTCAAAAACGAAACCATGTTGCTGCTTGGCAATGGTCATTGCTTCAGAGATCATGTGCTCGAAGTGTGTCCTGAATTTGCCAGGTTTTCTAGCAATGCAGAGGGTATTCGCAAAAGCTTTGAAGGCTCATCCTTGGAAACCATCAAGCACATGGTGGCTG
>CANHXV010000043.1 GCA_947464665.1 Comamonadaceae bacterium | reverse complement strand
TATCTTCCTTCTCTGCTGCTGAATTTGGGCCACGCGCTTGACCATCTGTTTTTATTGATTTTTGCAACTGCTGTGAGTGCCATCGCCCAGGATTTTGGGGTTGCCGGTTGGGAGGACATGATGCCCTACACAGTGGGCGCCTTCATGATGTTTGGTTTTGCCTCTATTCCTGCTGGGCGCTTGGGGGATCTGTGGGGACGCAGACAAATGATGCTGGTGTTTTTTTTCGGCATGGGTCTCTCGGCGATAGCTGTCTCACTCACTCAAACCCCTCTTCAGATGGGCATTGCGCTCACTGTTTTGGGTGTTTTTTCCGCCATTTACCATCCTGTTGGCATTCCCATGTTGGTCCAAAAAGCAGTTCGACCTGGCCTCACCATCGGTGTCAACGGACTGGCTGGCAATTTAGGCATAGCCTTGGCGGCACTTTCAACAGGATTTTTGGTCACTTGGCAAGGATGGCGAATGGCTTTTGTCGTGCCAGGCTTGGTCTCTATCGCTTGTGGTTTTGCATTTGCATGGGTTGCCCCCCAAGAGTCAAGCGCCCCCGCTAAAAAGAAATCTAATTCAGTCCAATTGCCCAAGCATTTGGCATGGCGGACTTTTGCGGTCATGGTTGCAACGGCCACAACCACCAGCGTATTGTTCAACATCACCACCAACGGCAATGCGCAGTTGCTGGCCGAAAGGCTTGATGGGCTGGTAAATGACCCTTCGCGTTTAGGCATGCTGTTGGCAGCCATTTATGCGGTGGCCTCATTGGCTCAATTGGTGGTGGGCCGCTTGCTTGATTGGTTTCCCGTGAAACCCTTGTTCTTTGGTGTACTGCTTCTTCAAATTGTGGCTTTTGGGGTGGCGTCGCAAACCTCTGGTTGGATTTGGTATGTTGCAGCCATTGCTTACATGGTGATGGTCTTTGGTGCCATTCCCTTCAGTGACACCATGGTGGTTCGGTATATTGACGACGCCATGCGCTCCCGAGTGAGCGGTACGCGCATTGCCATTTCGTTTGGTTTCAGTTCAATTGCGATTTACTTGCTAGGGCCCGTGGTGAAGGTGGCGGGGTTTACGCAACTCATGATTGCGCTCTCCTTCGTCGCTGCTCTGGGAGCCCTCATCGTTTTGTTTTTGCCCAACGAAGCGCAGATGAATGCCCACTTAAAGAGCAGCAGTGGCAACCACCTCTAAGCGCCATTTGGAAGAAACCAAGTTGGCTTGCACAGTAGCTCTGGGTGGCGTGTGGCCAGGCACAACCCAGCTGTCCCAAACTCGGTTCATGCCTTCAAAATCTTTCAAGTCCACCAAAAATATTTGAACCATCAGAAGTTTGCGCTTGTCGGTGCCAGCACGAGCCAGCAAACGATCAATGGCTTCTAGCACCTGAAGAGTTTGGCCTTCGATGTCTAAGTTGGGGTCTTCAGGAATTTGACCTGCCAAATAAACCACGCCATTGTGAATGGCCATCTCAGAAAGCCGCGAGCCCACATCAAAGCGCTGAACCATGTTGTCATCCTTATCGCGTGTGTTGTGCCAAATAGGCAATAGCAGCAGCCATGCCATTGGGTCCATAAGGAATTTTTTGAACCGTCATGGCCGCTTCAATGCCTGCAAGGGCACCCAAGATCATGGGTTCATTCATATCGCCCAAATGGCCAATTCGAAATACACGACCCGCCAAGGGGCCTAAACCACCTGCGATGGCGACTTGAAATTTTTCACGTGCCACAGCGCGCATGGCTTCTGGGTCAATGCCAGGGGCCACTTCAATGGCAGTGACTGAAGATGAGAATCCTTTTGGATCTTGGCAGTGAAGTTTGACTGCGCCTGTGCTGGCCCAACAAGTGACTGCGGCCCGGACGGCGGCCCCCAACCGCTGATGACGTGCATGAACGGCTGCCAGGCCCTCTTCTTTCAGTAAGCCCAATGAAACCTCTAAACCTGCAAGGTGTGCCAATGGTGGTGTGCCACAAAACTTGGCCGATTGGTTGTCGGTTTTACGCTCTAACCAACTCCAGTAGTAACGAGGTTTGGCGTGGGCCTTAGACCAAGCAAAAGCTTTGGCATTGACAGCCACAAAGCCTAAGCCTGGCGGCATCATCAAGCCTTTTTGTGAGCTGCCCAGACACACATCAGCACCCAGTGCATCCATGTCAAAGGGTGCTGCACCCAAAGAAGCCACTACATCCACCACATAAAGTGTTGGGTGTCCTGTGCGGTTAATGGCCTCGCGTATAGCTTGGAGATCACTGGTGATGCCGCTGGCTGTATCTGTATGAACTACCATGACCGCTGAAATATTGTGCGCTGTGTCAGCACGCAAAGCTGCTTCAATGGCAGCCACATCAATTTGTTGACCCTCTGTATGAGGTGTTCTGATGACAGATAGGCCTAAGCCGGTGGTTTGAATGGCCCATTGGTCAGAGAAATGGCCAGAGCCTGCAATCAATAAGCTGTGTTGGTCAGAGCCTAAATTGGCAGATGCTGCTTCCCAGACGCCATGGCCATTGCTCGCGTAAAAGAAAATATCTGAAGCAGGGGAGTTGAGCAACTCTTTCATGCCTTTTTCGCAAGCCGCAATCAGGGCGCCCACACGGGGGTCGGCTAAGTCAGTCATAGGTCTTTGCATGGCGTGCATGACTTCATCGGGGACATGGGTTGGCCCAGGTGAGTGCACAAATCGAATGCCCGGTAGACGAGGAGTGATGGGAGAACTCATGCTTTGTACTTTCATTGACAATGAGGGTAGAGCATAAATTGACTTTCAGGTTTCTGATCGAAGCGTGAGTTAAAAAATCAGTTACTTTTTAAAAAACACTAAACTACAAGCCATTCAATCCGGCTTCAGAAAGATATTTCATGCCAACCAAAATGCAGAACAACCCAGACGCAATGTCCAGTCGGGGTTAATGGCAAATGGAATCCCGCAGAGCATGGGTGGTTGTCTGGGCAACGTTTGTCTGTCTGGCAGTCATTTTTGGCGTGTCCTATTCATTTGCTGCATTTTTTGAAAGTTTTGCCAAGGAATTTGCAGCACAGCGGGCCGATGTGTCTTGGATCTTTGGCCTTTGCGGCTTGGTCTACTTCGTCTTAGGCGCTGGTGGTGGCATGTTGGCAGATCGTTGGGGTCCTCGCTTGGTTTGCATGACCGGTATGGTTTTCATTGCGATAGGTTTGTTTGTGACCAGCTTGGCCCAAAGCTTGGCTACCGTTTACCTGAGCTACGGGCTATTGGTTGGCTTGGGCATTGCCTTTGTCTATACCCCTTCCATCGCCTCGGTTCAGCCTTGGTTCAACAAGCGCCGCGGTTTGGCCTCTGGCATTGCCAGCTCGGGTATCGGTGCAGGCACACTCACTTTGCCTGTGGTCGTGAGCTATTTATTGGCCGAGGTCAATTGGCGAGACGCGCTACAAATGATATCTGCAGGCGTACTGCTGATTGGCCTTACGGCAGGGTTTTTATTGAAGCGTGCCCCAGACTTAACGGGCAACACCAGAGGTCAACTTCCTGGCCTTTCACTTTCGGAAACTCTGAAAACCCCCGCCTTTAAATGGCTTTACATGGGCACCTTGTTGGGTGCGCCTGTCATGTTTGTTCCCTTTGCGCACATCTCTGCGGCAGCCAGAGATGCAGGCTTGCCCGACGCGCAAGCCGTCGGTCTGGTTGGCTTGATTGGCATAGGCAGTTTGGTCGGTCGATTTGCGATAGGTTGGTTGGCGGATCGATTGGGGCGTGTCAAAACACTCATGTTGATGCAGTGCCTGATGGGGTTGTCGTATTTGATATGGGCTGGCGCTCAAGACCGTTGGATGTTTGCTTTGTTTGCCCTTTGGTTTGGACTCAGTTATGGCAGCATTGTTTCTTTGTTGCCCGCCATCTGCATGGATCTGTTTGGGGGTAGAGCGGTCTCTGCCATCATTGGAACGCTTTATACCGGTGCGGCCTTGGGGAATTTGTTGGGGCCTGTTTTGGCCGGACAGGTTTTTGACATGACTCAGAGTTACACGCTCGTCATTTGGATCACGCTGGGCATTTCAGCTTTGGCCACCTACAGTTGCTGGCGTATCTTGATGTACCCCAAGCTCTCTGAATAAACAAGAGTCGCTAACACGCGTTTTGAAGCAAGGTTCCCATGGAAATTAGTCAGTATTTGGTGATTGCCAGTTGTGCAGCCTTGCTCATTGGCATGTCCAAGGGTGGGTTGCCCTTGGTGGGTATGATGTCGGTGCCTTTGCTTTCCTTGGTGATGTCGCCTGTCAAGGCCGTCATTCTTTTGTTGCCGCTTTACATCATCTCGGATGTCGTTGGCGTGTGGCTTTATCGCAGGAATTACAGCGCCATCAATTTGAAGATTTTGGTACCGGCCAGCATGTTGGGGATTTTGATCGGATGGCTCACGGCCTCCATGATTTCAGACCTGACCATTAAACTCATCATCGGCTTGGTAGGGGTGAGTTTTTGTTTGCAGACTTGGTTAAAGCGTGGGCAAGTTGAGGACGCCATGCCCGCGTCGGTTCCCAAAGGTGCTTTCTGGGGGGCGGCGAGTGGTTTTACCAGTTTCATTGCCCATGCGGGAGGCCCACCTTTTCAGGTTTTTGTACTGCCCCAAAAACTCCCTAAGGCTGAGTTTGCAGGGACCGCCACCATTTTGTTTGCCATCATCAATTTGGCCAAAATTGGCCCCTATCAAAATCTCAGCCCCTACAAATGGGATGACATGGTGAATGCGCTTGTCTTGGTGCCTTTTGCGTTGTTAGGCACAGTTTTAGGCGCCTATCTCACCAAACGAATTGCCGATGCTTGGTTTTTCAAATTGCTTCAAGCAGGACTTTTTCTAGTGTCTTTGAAGCTTATCTGGGATGCATTCAGAGGCTAACCTCTTGTTTTTAAACAACTTGCTAGTTCCCTATTGTTTTTCAACTATTTGTTAAGTAACATAATGTCATTTAACTATTGGTTAATTGACTAGACTTTAAATGAACAAGATTATCTTGAGGGCCATTACGGCCTTTTCTAGAACAGACCTCAAAACAAGTGAAGGGTCTTTGTCGATCATGGGTAGAGAGATCAACTACCTTGGCAAACAATATGTCGCGCTGGAGTCTGAGACATCTGCGGAGTTGCTGGCGGTTTACCGCTGCATGAATCGCGGCGAATTAAAACGATTGAAGCGCTGGCCTGTAGACCTGCTGGACAAAAAACCAGCTGCACAAAACTTGGGCGGAGCATCCGAAGAAAAGAAAAAACCCGCAATTCTGGAGCTTTCTCCCCTCAAAGCGGCCGCCAAAGTGAAAAAATCAAAAAAACCAGCCGGTAGAGCATCGACTCGGAATTTGAATCAAACGGATCTTTTTGATGCATAAAAAAAACCGCACCCAATTCAGGATGCGGCTTGGGCAATCAACTGCTGTCAAAGTAGTTGATGCAGGCTTTGTTTAAGTGTGTGCAGTTTTCAATATGGCATTGAAAGTGTTGCTTGGGCACATGACCTGTTGAAGCAAATCTGCAGAGGGTTTGTAGTAGCCACCAATGTCCACAGGTTTGCCTTGTACGGCTTTCAATTCGTCCACTATTTTCTTTTCATTTTCTGTCAAAGATTTGGCCAATGTTGAAAACTTGGCTTGCAAATCCTTGTCCTCAGTTTGCGCCGCGAGTTCTTGGGCCCAGTACATGGCCAAGTAGAACTGGCTGCCGCGATTGTCCAATTCACCTGTTTTGGTGGATGGGTTTTTGTTGTTAGCCAACAATGTGCCAGTGGCGACATCCAGGGTCTTGGCTAGGATTTTGGCCTTGTTGTTGCCAGTTTTGATTCCCAGATCTTCCAAAGAAACTGCCAAAGCCAAGAACTCGCCCAGAGAGTCCCAACGCAAATGGTTCTCTTCCACCAGTTGCTTTACGTGTTTAGGTGCTGAACCGCCTGCGCCTGTTTCGTACATGCCACCGCCAGCCATGAGAGGCACAATGGACAGCATTTTGGCGCTGGTGCCTAGCTCCATAATGGGAAACAAATCGGTGAGGTAGTCACGCAAAATATTGCCGGTGACAGAAATGGTGTCCAGGCCGCGAATCACGCGTTCAAGCGTGTAGCGCATGGCGCGAACTTGGGACATGATTTGAATGTCCAAGCCCTTGGTGTCGTGGTCTTTCAAATAGGTTTCCACTTTCTTGATCATTTCCGCCTCATGGGGGCGATAGGGATCAAGCCAGAACAAAGCAGGTGTACCTGAGTTGCGCGCACGAGTGACTGCCAATTTCACCCAATCTCGGATGGGTGCATCTTTAACTTGGCACATGCGCCAGATGTCACCACTTTCAACGTTTTGTGACAACAAAACTTCGCCTGTGGCGATGTCCACAATGTTGGCAATGCCGTCTTCTGCAATTTCAAATGTTTTGTCGTGTGAACCGTATTCCTCGGCTTGTTGCGCCATCAGGCCAACGTTGGGCACTGTGCCCATGGTGCGGGGATCAAAGTTGCCGTTGGTTTTGCAGAAATTGATGACCTCTTGGTAAATGCGGGCAAATGTGGACTCGGGAATAACTGCTTTGGTGTCTTTGGGTTTGCCGTCTGCACCCCACATCTTGCCACCAATTCGAATCATGGCGGGCATGGAAGCATCCACAATCACATCGTTGGGCGCATGCAAGTTGGTAATGCCTTTGGCTGAATCGACCATGGCCAAATCGGGGCGGTGTTCGTGGCAAGCGTGTAAATCGCGAACGATTTCGTCATGCAAAGAATGAGGCAATGTTGCTATCTTCTCTTCAAGATCGACCATGCCGTTGTTGACATTGATACCCAACTCATCAAACAACTTAGCGTGTTTTTCAAAGGCTTCTTTGTAAAAGATTTTGACAGCATGTCCAAAAACGATGGGGTGTGACACTTTCATCATGGTGGCTTTGACATGCAGTGAGAACATCACGCCCGATTTGCGAGCATCTTCCATCTGCTCTTCGTAAAACGCGCACAAGGCCTTTTTGCTCATGTACATGCTGTCAATGATTTCGCCAGCCAGCAGGGAGACCTTGGGCTTTAACACCATGGTCTTGCCAGACTTCGTGATTAACTCCATGCGAACATCACGCGCTTTGTCCAAAGTCATGGATTTTTCGCCATGGTAGAAATCGCCGTGTTTCATGTGTGCTACGTGCGAGCGAGAAGCCATGCTCCATTCGCCCATGCTGTGCGGATTTTTTCTGGCGTAGTTTTTCACAGCCAAGGGCGCGCGGCGGTCTGAGTTGCCTTCACGTAAAACGGGATTGACCGCACTGCCTAAGCATTTTGAGTAGCGTGCCCGAATGGCTTTTTCAGCATCCGTCTTGGGATCTTCTGGGTAATCAGGAACATGAAATCCTTTGGATTGGAGTTCTTTGATGGCGCCAGTCAACTGGTGCACAGAAGCGCTGATGTTGGGCAATTTGATGATGTTTGTTTCTGGCAGGAGCGTGCGCTTTCCCAAATCTGCCAAATTGTCTGGCACTTTTTGTTGGGGTGTGAGGTAGTCTGGAAATTCGCCCAAAACGCGAGCTGCAACGGAGATATCACTGGTTTCAACTTCGATGTCAGCGGGCTGAGTGAAGGCCTGAATGACAGGCAAAAAAGCCGCGGTAGCCAGCAATGGGGCTTCGTCGGTCAGGGTGTAAATAATCTTCGATTTTTGGTTGGCCATTTGCGTCCTCGTTTTTATATCTGCAAGAGATTGATTCAGTCAGTATTAGATCTTAAAAGTAGCCCCTGACAGCCCGCTGATAGGGGTTCCTATGATAAATAATGAGATCAAATTTCGCAATGCGGAAAAGGGTAGGCTATTCAGGGAAATTAGAAGTTAACAAGGCCGTGACGCTTGTCGGTCAGTCTGTATGAAGGCCTGACAGCGTGGCATGATTGGCGTATGAAACGTATCGGAGTTATGTGTCCATGATCGAGCAACCCATTCACTGGGAGACCCGTGGTACCAGTCGCATCCCATTTGCTATTTACACCCAATCTGATATCCATGCCAAAGAGCTGGAGCGGTTCTTTTACAAAGCGCACTGGAGCTACGTTGGCTTAGAGGCAGAAATTCCCAATACGGGTGATTTCAAGCGAACATCCATTGGCGAGCGTTCTGTGATCATGATTCGCAGCCAAGATGGTCAAGTTCATGTGGTGGAAAATGTTTGTGCGCATCGTGGCATGGCATTTTGCCGCGAGCGACACGGCAATAAAAAAGAGCTTGTTTGTCCTTACCACCAGTGGAGCTATGCTCTAGACGGCAAATTGCAGGGCGTGCCATTTCGGCGCGGCGTTCGCCAAGACGGTAAAGTCAATGGTGGCATGCCTGCCGATTTTGATCCCAAAGATCACGGCCTGAATGCATTGAAGGTGGCCTTGCGCGGTGGGGTGGTGTTCGCTTCCTTTGACCATGGCGTTGAGTCATTGGAAGACTTTATGGGTCCTACCATCCTTCAGTACTTTGATCGTTTGTTCAATGGTCGCCAACTCAAAATATTGGGCTATAACAGGCAGCGTATTCCAGGCAACTGGAAGCTCATGCAAGAGAACATCAAAGACCCTTACCACCCCGGTTTGTTGCACACTTGGTTTGTCACCTTTGGGCTTTGGCGTGCTGACAATCAAAGCGAGCTGCGCATGGATGACCACCATCGGCATGCGGCCATGATTTCGACACGCGGTACTGCGGGGCAAGCCACAGGCCAAGCATCCGATGTGACGCAAGTGAGCAGCTTCAAAGCCAGCATGCAATTGAACGACCCTAGCTTCTTAGACATCGTGCCAGAGGCTTGGTGGGGTGGGCCAACTGCAGTCATGATGACTTTGTTTCCCAGTGTTATTTTTCAGCAGCAAGTGAACAGTGTTTCTACCAGACACATTCAGCCCGATGGGCATGGCGCATTCGATTTTGTCTGGACGCACTTTGGCTTTGAGGACGACACGAATGAGATGACAGAGCGCCGCCTGCGACAAGCCAATTTGTTTGGTCCTGCAGGTTTTGTTTCAGCCGATGACGGTGAAGTGATTGAGTTTTCTCAACAAGCCTTTGAAAGCAAGCCTCAGCATCGCACTTTGGCCGAGTTGGGGGGGCGTGATGTCGAAGAAACAGATCACATGGTGACAGAGACACTCATCCGTGGCATGTATGCCTATTGGCGAAAAGTGATGGAGAGTTGATCATGGTGGACATGCAAACTTGGTTGGGTATCCAACAACTCTATGCTGATTACGCCAGTGCAGTTGACAGTGGTCAATGGGATCTTTGGCCAGAATTTTTCACTGAAAAGTGTGTTTACAAACTACAGCCTCGTGAAAACTACGACCGAGGTTTCCCTTTGGCCACTTTGTCGCTGACAAGCAAAGGCATGCTCAAAGACAGGGTCTATGGCATTTCTGAAACTTTGTTCCATGATCCCTATTACCAGCGACATGTGGTGGGCGCGCCCGTGGTGCGCAAAGTAGAACAAGGCCGTATTTTCAGTGAAGCCAATTACGCAGTTTTTCGCACCAAGCTCGACAAAGAATCAACTGTTTTCAATGTGGGCCGCTATCTTGACATCATTGTTCAAACGCCAGAGGGCTTTAAATTTGAAGAGCGCCTTTGCATCTACGACAGTGAGATGATTCCCAACTCCATCATTTACCCCGTTTAATCATGAGCAATTGGATTGATGTAGCCGCAGAGGCTGATTTGTTTGAAGGTGCAGGCATTGCCGTGACACCACTGAATCACGACATCGCTATATTTAAAGTAGATGATGGCGTGTTTGCGATCAACAACGAATGCAGCCACGGCAATGCAATGCTGTGCGAAGGCTTCGTAGAGGGCAACTTTGTAGAGTGCCCTTTTCACCAAGCAATGTTTGACGTGCGTGATGGGTCTGTAGCGTGCGGTCCAGCCACAGAGTCTGTAAAAGCATGGCCCGTCAAAATTGAAAACGGTCGAGTCTTTTTAGATTTGGCAGCGAACGGCTAAAGCAGGCATGCTAAGTTGCAGACCAGTCGGGTTTGCGTTTTTCGATGAAGGCCTGCACGCCCTCAAGTGCTGAGTTGTCCATCATATTGCAAGCCATGGTTTGCGACGCATATTCGTAGGCTTTTTCAATGCCAGTTTCGAGTTGCATATAAAACAACTCTTTGCCCATGGCCAACGCAACTTGAGGTTTTGTAAGAATTTTGGCAAGCAAGGTCTCTAGGCATGAGTCGAGATTTTCGGGTTCGGCAATTTGATTGATCAAGCCTTCCTTCAAGGCATCTTGGGCGCTTAAAAAATCGCCAGTGACCAGCATTTCAAAAGCAGCTTTGCGCGACACATTGCGAGACAAAGCCACACTGGGGGTGGCGCAAAACAAACCCAAATTGACGCCGCTCACCGCAAACTTGGCCTCTGAAGAAGCCACAGCCAAATCGCATTGGGCAACCAGTTGGCAGCCAGCAGCGGTGGCTATGCCTTGTACCTTGGCAATGACGGGTACTTGCAATTTTTGAATGCTCAGCATCATGTTTCCGCATTGCGAAAAGAGCTTTTGGTAGTAATCTATAGAAGGCTCTGCGCGCATTTGCCTTAGGTCATGACCCGCACAAAAAGCTTTGCCAGCAGCCGCAATAACAAGAACTCTCAGCTTCTGGCTTTTGGACAAACTGTCGAGCTCGCTTTGCAAGGCCGTGAGCATCTCTTCGCTCAATGCGTTGAAAGCAGCGGGCCGGTTCAAGGTGAGGGTGCACACGCCGCGATCGTCGTCGTGCCGAAGAACCAAGGGAGCGTCTGAGTGTGTCATTGTGATTGCCTTTTTGAATTCAGTTGACATTTTTAGCGCGTTCGCGCAGTTGGAATTTTTGTATTTTGCCTGTAGAGGTTTTTGGAATCTCCTCAAAGCGAATTTCTTTAGGCACTTTGTAGCTGGCCAACAAGTTTTTGCAATGCGCTATCAAGTCGGCTTGAGACACGCTGGCGCCAGATTTGACCTCTACAAATGCCAAAGGTGACTCGCCCCATTTAGGATCTGGTTTGGCAACCACAGCACATGCTAATACAGAGGGGTGGCGATAGATTGCATCTTCTACCTCGAGAGAGCTGATATTCTCGCCACCCGAAATGATGATGTCTTTGCTGCGGTCTTTGATTTTCACATAGCGATCGGGTTCCATGACGGCGAGGTCACCCGTGTGAAACCAGCCTCCTGCAAAAGCTTCTTGGGTGGCGCGTGGGTTTTTCAAATAGCCCTTCATCACAATGTTGCCCTTGAACATAATCTCGCCCATGGTGGTGCCATCGGCAGGGCACTCGGCCATGGTTTCGGGGTCCATGACAGTCATGCCTTCTTGAAGCACATACCGCACACCTTGTCTTCCATTCAAGCGAGTTTGTTCTGTCAGACTTTCGTGGGCCCAAGATTCTCGTTTGACTGCCACGCTGGCGGGTCCATAAACTTCTGTCAGGCCATAAACATGCGTGATGTCAAAACCAATTTTGGCCATGCCTTCAATCATGGCCGCGGGTGGCGCAGCGCCTGCCACCATGCCCCTGACTTGCTGGTTGATGCCAGCGCGCATGCTTTCTGGGGCGTTGTAAATCAAGCTGTGAACAATGGGTGCTGCGCAGTAGTGGTTGACCTTGTGCTGTCGCATGGCGTCTAAGATGGGCTGAGCTTCTACGCGGCGTAAGCACACGTGCGTGCCGGCCAGCATGGCCACCGTCCAAGGAAAGCACCAACCGTTGCAATGGAACATGGGCAAGGTCCATAAATAAGTGGGGAAGTGCGGCATGGTCCAAGTGGCCACATTGCTCACAGCGTTCAGGTAAGCGCCGCGGTGATGCGTGACAACACCCTTGGGGTCACCTGTGGTGCCGCTGGTGTAGCTGACGGCAATGGCATCCCACTCGTTTTGCGGTCCATCTAATTTGGACAGCGGTTCGTGCGATGCGAGCCAAGCTTCATATTCAAATTGCCCAAGCTGTTCGCCAGGGCCTGTGTATTCAGAGTCGCATACATCGATCACCACAATGGATCTATCAAATTGAGTTTTCAAAATGTCCAGGGCTTTGGCCATGACCGGTGCAAACTCTCGGTCTGTGACGAGCACAGCGCACTCGCAGTGATTAAGCTGCCAGGCAATCAGGGCGGCATCAAGCCGGGTGTTGAGTGGGTTAAGCACCGCATTGAGGGCAGGCACTGCATAGTGAATTTCTACCATCTCTGGGGTATTAGGCAACATGGCGCTGACCGTGGTGCCGCGCTCGACGCCCAGTGATCGAAGTGCAGCGGCCAGCCTTGCAGATCTGTCTCGCGTTTGGGCCCATGTGTATTTTCGGTGGCCATGGACAACCGAACTTAAATCGCCAAAGATCTCGGCACTTCGCTCCACAAAACTGACTGGTGAAAGCGCCGTGAAATTGGCTGAATTGGGATCTAGGTCTTGATCAAAGATGTTGGTCATTTTGAAATTCCATGAACGGATGTTTGGATGGCTGCATTCAAGGCTTGATCGATGTCCCACAAAATATCATCGATGTGTTCTAGGCCGACCGAAATTCGAATCATGTCGGGGCCAACACCAGCAGCCAATTGTTGTTCCTCATTGAGTTGTCGATGCGTGGTGCTAGCGGGGTGGCTAATGAGGGTGCGGGTATCGCCAATATTGACCAAGTGGCTCATGAAGCGGGCTGCTTCAATGAATTTCACCCCTTGTTCTAGGCCACCTTTCACACCAAAAGCCAGCAAGCCCGATGCGCCTCGCATTTGTTTTTGGACCAATGCATTTTGGGGGTGGTCTGGCAAACCTGGGTAATTAACCCAAGCCACACGCGGATCACTTTGTAAACAGTGGGCCACAGCCAAAGCATTGCTGCAGTGTCTTTCCATGCGCAATGGCAGAGTTTCAACGCCCTGCAAAATTTGCCAAGCGCTCATGGGACTGAGTGACGCGCCATAAACCCGCAGGCATTCCATGCGACAGCGCATGGTGAAGCCAAAGTCGCCAAAGGTTTC
>CANHXV010000042.1 GCA_947464665.1 Comamonadaceae bacterium | reverse complement strand
CTAATTTTTTTGATATACAATCCTTTGTTCTTGTCCTGAGAGCCCAGGTGGCGGAATTGGTAGACGCACTAGTTTCAGGTACTAGCGAGTAACTTCGTGGGGGTTCGAGTCCCTTCCTGGGCACCAAGTTTAATCAAAGCTGCACACATGGCAGCTTTTTTTTCGAGTCTGTTTTTCAAATTTGATTGCATTGCAAAATGCATTTTAGACAGGCAAAGCGACAAGATCGTGACCATCAACGCCCACAATTCTGGCTCGTGTGAACTCACCCACCTTGTAAGTCTTACTGATTTTTTCGGGTGGCAGCAACTTCACCACACCATCTATTTCAGGCGCATCGGCATAGGTCCTGCCAATGCCGCCTTTTTTGCCCATGGCTGTGGCTGAATCCACCAGCACCTGCATGGTGGCGCCGATGCGCTGCTGTAAACGCAGTATGGACACTTCCTCAGCCACCGCCATGAAACGTGAGCGACGCTCTTCCCTTACCGCCTGAGGCAACATGCCTTGCAATTCGTTGGCTACGGCACCCTTCACAGGGCTGTATGCAAAACAGCCCGCTCGGTCAATTTGTGCTTCACGCACAAAGTTGAGCAGGTGCTCAAACTCTGCTTCGGTTTCACCTGGAAAGCCGGCAATGAAGGTGCTGCGAATGACCAACTGAGGACACACTTCGCGCCACTTTTGAATGCGCTCTAAATTCTTTTCGCCACTTGCGGGACGCTTCATGCGCTTGAGCACATCGGGATGACTGTGCTGCAATGGCACATCCAAATAAGGCAAGATGGAACCTGTGGCCATGAGCGGCAGAACCTCATCAACCGCGGGATATGGGTAGACGTAATGCAAACGAACCCACGCACCATACTTCTGCGCAATCTCACCCAAAGTCTGAACCAACTCAAGCATTCGCGTTTTCACTGGACGGCCTTCCCAGAAACCCATGCGGTATTTCACGTCGACGCCATAAGCAGAAGTGTCTTGGCTGATGACCAACAACTCTTTCACGCCACCTTCAAACAAAGCCTCTGCTTCTTTGAGCACATCGCCAATAGGTCTTGAAACCAAATCACCGCGCATCGATGGAATGATGCAAAAAGTGCAGCGGTGATTACACCCTTCACTGATTTTCAAATACGCATAATGCCTAGGTGTGAGCTTGAGTCCAGCCACGCCAAATGAGTTGGGCATCAAGTCAATGAATGGATCGTGCGGTTTGGGTAAATGCGCGTGAACTGCATCCATCACTTCTTGTGTGGCGTGTGGTCCAGTCACAGCCAATACACTGGGGTGAATTTCATGAACCAAGTTGCCACCCCCGTCGGCTTCTTTGGCGCCCAAACAGCCCGTGACAATCACTTTTCCGTTCACGCTCAAGGCTTCAGCGATGGTGTCTAGGCTTTCCTTGACGGCATCGTCAATGAAACCGCAGGTGTTGACGATGACAAGATCGGCACCTTCGAAAGATTTGGAGGTTTGATATCCCTCGGCGCTGAGTTGCGTGAGGATGAGTTCGGAGTCAGTGAGAGCTTTGGGACATCCAAGACTGACAAAACCCACTTTGGGGGCAGAAGTAGGACTGCTTTCAGTCACTGCGGTAGCAATTTCATTCATTACCCTATTGTCCCAGTAATTTGAGGACGAAGCGCCAAGCTGTCAATTTGCTCATGGAACCTGCCAAATTCAGGGTTTGAGGCCAAAAGCATTCAAGAATTGAGCGGTTTGTTTCTGCATTTGCTCTTGCATTTGACTCACGATGTTGTTGGACTGGTGCCCCATTTTGGACTGCATCAGCATGAGCGATTGCAAATTGCTCTCTAAATAAGCCCCCATGTGGCCCTGCATGGCATGCCCATAAAAGCGAATGATGTTGGCCAAAACGGCTTCGGTAAACATCGGTGCCCCTGCAGATTCTTCTTCCAAAATAATTTGAAGCAGCAGGTTACGGGTAAGGTCTTCACCCGTTTTAGCATCCCTGACAACAAAGGTTTTGCCCTGCATCACCAGTTGCTTGATTTCAGTCAAAGTGACATAACTGGAGGTGGTGGTGTCGTACAACCTGCGATTAGGGTACTTTTTAATCACCCTCTGCGGCTGGTTCGTCTTGGATTCAGAGGCCGAGTTGGCATGTGCCTCGCTGGCAGCAGCAGTCGTTTTGGCGGCGGATTTTCTGACCATGATTTACACACTTCTCTAAATGAACAACAATATGTTGCACTGCAATAGATTTTAAAGTTACCCTCTTAGCCACTTCTACGGGGAGTTACCCTCAATTTCACACCAATTAAACTTTTTACATGCGAATTTTCTACACACTTATGCTTCTGCTGATTGGACAAAATGCCATGGCCATCGAAGAACCCGCCTTCAAAATTATTCTCAAAACTGAAGGGTTTGAAGTGCGGCAATATGCACCTATGTTGGTGGCTGAAACGCTTGAAAACGGCGACATGGATGAGGCTTCCAACAGAGGCTTTCGAAAAATTGCAGGTTATATTTTTGGCGACAATCGCGCCAACCCAACAGGCACCTCTGCAAAGATTGCGATGACAGCTCCGGTCACTCTGGAACCGTTATCTGAAAAAATAGCCATGACTGCGCCAGTGACCTTAAGCGCAACACAACAGGGCGCGGACATGGCTTCTGCCAACAAGTGGCGCGTGCACTTTGTCATGCCCGCAAAATACACCTTGAACAACATTCCTTTACCCAACAATACAGAAGTCAAACTGCGTGAAATTCCTGGCAAATTATTTGCTGTTCACAGCTATACGGGCTTTAACTCTGTGTCGCGTGTTCAAACAAAGTCAGATGAGCTTTTAGCTTGGCTGCAAAGCAAAACCTTCAAACCCTTGGGCAGCGTTCAGCTTTCTCGTTACGATCCACCATGGACATTACCGATGTTTAGACGCAATGAAGTCATGGTAGAGATTGAAGAATTCAAATAGAAACCGAATTGAATTCTCTCCAAAGCAAATACAAACCGCTGCAAACCACAATGACGGCTCCCAGAACCACAGCCGCATCAGGCATTTGACCGAACACTAGCCAGCCTCCAATGGCCATGTAAATGATTTGCTGGTACAAAAATGGACCCAAGACAGCGGCAGTGGCGTATCGATGTGCGAGGGCCGAAGCGGTGTGACCTAAGCCACCTGTCAAACCAGTGAGCAAAATCAGACTCCACATGAACCAACCGTCTGGCGCTTGCCAAAACCAAATGGCGAAAGGCGCCAATAGCAGTGATGGCACAGCCGCTGAGGCGAGTTGCGTTGAAATGGGGTTATCGCTGCTGGCCAAGCTGCGCGTCATTAAGTTGAAGGCTGCATACAAAAAAGCATTGAAGATACTAAGAAAAATAGCAGGATGGAAACCATTGCTGCCTGGCCGAATAATGACCAGCACACCCACAAAACCTATGCCAATAGCAGCCCATCTCTTCGCGTCAAGTCTTTCATGAAGCAACCAAGCCGAAATGAGCGCAATCAAAATTGGAACTGAAAACTGAACAGCACCCGTTTCGGCCAGCTGCAAATACTGCAATGCAAAAAAGTTAAGCCCCGTCATGAGAGCCAACATCACACCTCGCAAAAGTTGCAAGCGAGGGTTGTTGATCTTGAACAAGCTTACACCCATTGAGGGCATGAAAATAGCGGCAGTCAAGAAAGTGTGAAATACAAACCGCAACCAAACCACTTGCAAAACAGGCAAGCTTTGCACCAGCCACTTGGCGCTGGTGTCTAGCAAGGCAAACATCAGGGTGGTGACTGTTACCAAGGCAATGCCGATTTGTCGATGGCGAGCCGTGTCGGAGAAAAGTTGGGACATTGCAAATTGGATCGCACGAAGAATAATCCCTAATGTAAAGCATATGCCGTTTCAATTAGGGGGCATTCAATCGGGGTCACAATTGTTCTGTCCACTCAAAAATGCTGTAATTGCCATCATCAGCACCCCCACCATTCGCTTTAAACCGTGCACCACACCATTCCCCTTTTTCCGCTCTCACAAGGCTTGTTTCCCGATGGCATGCTGTCGCTTCAAATTTTTGAAGTGCGCTACCTCGATCTAATCAAGCGATGCCAACAACAGCAACTGCCATTTGGCGTGGCCTGGATCAAAGAAGGCAGCGAGGTTCAAGTGCCTGGCCAAGTTCCTTCTCTTCATTCAGTGGGTTGCCTGGCGCACATCAGAAAATTTGAACAAGTGCAGCCCACTTTTTACCGCATCGTGTGCCAAGGCAGTTTGCGCTTCGAATTGCATGATGTACAACCCGGCCCTTATGGCGTTTGGCAAGGCAGTGTCTCTTATTTGCCCCAAGATCCAGAAGTTGAATTGCCTGCCACCTTCCAAGCCCATGCCGACCGGCTTGGCAAAGTGATTGCGTCTGCACAGAAACAAGGCGTGATCGACAAGTTACCCATTTTTGCACCCTACCTTTTAGATCAATGCGGTTGGTTGGCCAACAGATATGCAGAAGCCTTGCCCATCAGTGCAGAGCTCAAGCTGAAATTGCTGTGCGAGCAAGAGCCCTTGAAGCGAATGGAAGAAGTCACTCGCTTTTTACAAGAATTGGAGTAAGTGACCATGCACCTAAAAATTGGGATCGAATCACAAGTGTGTTTACTTAACTCGATTGCCCTGATTAGCAACGCGCATGCCAATGCGGTCTTGGTATCGGGTTCGCACGGCGGGCTTTCTGCAGCAGAATTTGTCGTTGCAGTCAGTGAAAAACCTAGATGTGTTTTTTTCAACGACGCGGGTGGGGGCAAGGACGATGCAGGCAGCGTGGCACTTGGCATTTTGCAGAACAATGGCGTTCCTTGCGCATGCTATTCTCACATGTCTGCACGCATTGGCGAAGCGGAAGATGGCCTTGAAAATGGCATCATCACGGGAGTCAACTTACTAGCGAAGGCCCTAGGCATTCAAATCAACATGGCCGTCAAAGAAGCTGTGGAATTAATTGTGATCTGACCCCAATAAAAAAGCACCTAGCGTTTCCGCCAAGTGCTTGATATTCTATGAATGTTGGTAGGACGAACTCAGTGGTGAATTTAACTCAGTGCATTATCAGTTCTAACATTCAGATTTTGACAATAATATTTGTCTACAGAATTGGCGAAATGCCAGTTGCAATTAATTTCAAGTTGATAAAATCTTCATAATCAGATAACTGTTAACCAAAGTTAAACATGTTAGGCTTTCAGCGTCTCCAGAAATACTCCAAAAGGTTTGTCGGCCTAGCCCTTATAGGTTGCGTATTTCTAACCTATAGCTCCGTTGCCCAAGCCCCATTAGACGTTCGTGTAGCCTTGGTAATTGGTAATGCAGCTTACAAATACAACCCCATATTGGGCAACTCAGGCAACGATGCCAAGTCCATGAGTCAGGTACTAAAGCAACTCGGCTTCAAAGTTTTTGTTGTGATTGATGGCAACAAGGCCGAGATGAGCCGAGCTATTGAGCAGATGCAAGGTCAACTCAAAGGTCAACAAGCCGTTGCAATGCTTTATTACGCTGGGCATGGCCTGCAACTTGATTGGCACAACTACATGGTGCCAGTAGATGCAAAGCTCCAAGATGCTGCCGACGTGCCCAAGCAAACGGTGGACATCCAGCAAGTCATTAAGGTGTTTAAGGACTCTAGCACTCGCATGAACATCATCGTGCTCGATGCCTGCAGGGATAACCCATTCTCCGGGAGCACAGGTAGAAAAGGTTTGGCGCAATTTGATGCGCCGCCGGGCACCTATCTGGCTTTTGCCACTGCACCGGGTAACGTGGCTGAGGACGGTGATGAAGCCTCTGGCAACGGCTTGTTTACGCAATTTCTATTGAAAGAGTTACAGCGCCCAGCAAAAATTGAGGACGTATTTAAGCGTGTGCGTATACAAGTTAGACAAAAGAGCCAAGGCAGACAGATACCTTGGGACTCCAGTAGCTTGGAGGATGACTTTGCATTCAACGATGGCAATAAGTTTACCTTGAACAATGAAGATTTAGTTCGAGAAGCTAGGGCTTCTAAAGAAAAGGAGGAGCGCTTGATTCGCGAAGCACAAGCCTCAGCGGAGCGGGAAAATAAGATTGCTCAGGAGCGGGAATTGGAAAAGCAGCGATTGGCTGAAGCTCAGAAGATTCAAGAAACCGCTGCAAGGCAAAAGGCTGAAACCGAGGCCAAAGAAAGAGAGCGGCAACTGGCACTTTCCGCTGAACAAGAACGGCTGAAAGCTCAAGTTGCAGCGCAAGCGCTGGAGCGTGCGCGAGCAGAGGAGATACAGCGGCTGCGCGATCTAGAACAGGCCAAACTGCAAGCTTCAGAAGAAGCACGCAGAAGCAAACTCTCGCAAGAAGCAGCACGCGAACAGCAGTTCGCCCAAGAGAAAGCCGATTGGGACAAGATTAAAAACAGCAAGAATGTCAAAGACTTTTATGCTTTCTTACTCAAATATCCTAATGGGTACATCACAGAGCAAGCCTCTTTTTCAATTGAGCAATTGGAAAAAGCTAAAGCAATAACTCAGCCTGACAAGAATGGACAAATCCAAAAGCTGGGGGAACCCAGATTCAGAATTGGAGACAAATGGGTTTCAGTAACGCGCGATTCAAGTACAGACAAGGTGATTTCTAAAGCTGAATTTAAGATTGACAAAATAGAAGATGGGCTGGCCTATTTTAGTTCGCAAAACTCGAATGGGATTTCTACTCTTGATGGTGCGAGCCTCCGCGCAGTTGACTCTAACGATACCTTCACCTTTGATCCGCCACTCGTAGTAATGCCTGGGGGAGAGATAAATGTTGGAATGAAATGGGCCGCATCAACACTACAGACAAGCCTTAAATTCAATTACACGGGGGTACGTACTGAACAGTACCGTGTCGTTGCATATGAGCAAATAACTGTTCCTGCAGGAATGTTTTGGACTTACAAAATAGAGCGAACAGCAATTACTGCTTTTGGGAATAAGGCCACAAATATTCAGTGGTTCAGTCCAGATTTTGGCATTGCGATTAAACGCTTGAGAAAAACCGAGCCAGTTAAACGTTTAGGGATAACACTTGGAAGTGCTCGCGATGAAGTTAGTGAGCTTGTATCAATTACACGAGGAACACCACAAAATAATTGATTGATCGGTACGTAGCGCAATACGGTTTGACGAGGCGCGAGAACCTGAGTTTCAATTCATTTTCAATACTTGGGGATTTAAGTTAGTGATGGCTTATCAGTCAAGCCAATGAATGTTGGTAGGCGCGATTGGACTCGAACCAACGACCCCCACCATGTCAAGGTGGTGCTCTAACCAGCTGAGCTACGCGCCTACAAATTCAGCCCGAATTGTAGCATCAAAAAATGACCCCTTTGTGCCTATCCTAACCCCTTAATTTCGCCTCACCCTACCCACGCCAGACACCGATTTAACGGTCTGAATCACCTTCGTTAAGAGTGAAGCATCAGACACTTCCACCGTAAAGGTCATCCAGGCTGTGCCCTTGACAGACTGAGTTTGAACTCCCACTACGTTCATTTTTTCCTTGGCAAAGACCTCAGAAATATCTCTAAGCAAACCCTGCCTGTCGGAGGCTTCTATGGAAACCTCGACCGGATACAGCAGTGTTTGACCAGGTTTTTGAGTACCCCAACGCACTTCAATCACTCGCTCGGCATTTCTGGTGATCAGAGACTGAAAGTTGCGGCAGTCGTCTCTGTGTATGCTCACGCCCTTGCCCCGGGTCACATACCCACTGATAGGGTCTGGCGGTGCAGGTCGGCAACACTTGGACAATTGAGTGAGTAAAGAGTCGACGCCCACCACCAAAACACCTGACTGCGATTTGGGCGGTACCACGCGGGATTTTTTAAGCAACACAAAATCATCAGGCTGCATCACAGGTTCAGGCGGGCGCAAAAAAACTTCTATGTTACGAAGCGAATATTCGTCTTTGCCCACAATTTCAAAAAGCGCATCTGAAGATTTAAAGCCCAAATCAGAGGCCAAGTCTTCTAGCTTGACAGCAGTTTTACCTTCGCGCTGCAAAAGTTTTTCAACTGCCTCTCGGCCTTTTGCAATGCTCTCGTGCGTAATTTGGGCATTGAACCAAGCCTTCACTTTGGATCGCGCACGATGACTGACCAAGAAGCCCAACTCAGGGTTCATCCAATCGCGTGAGGGTGCGCCTTCTTTGACGGTTGTAATTTCAATGGTCTGGCCATTTTGCAAAGGCGTGTTCAAAGGAACCATCACACCATCGGCTTTGGCACCGCGACATCTGTGGCCAAGGTTGGTATGCACGGTATACGCAAAATCAATGGGGGTTGCACCTTGAGGTAATTCGACAATAGCGGCATTGGGCGTGAGCACATAAATGCGATCTTCAAACAAGGCTTCAGCTTCTTTGCCCACAATTTTGGAAGCGTCAGGGCTCGCCTGACTTAAAACGCCAGAAGCCTCTGTCGACATCTCTCTTTCCCAAGCCAGCAACTGGCGCAACACAGCAATCTTGGCGTCGTAGTCGCTGTTGGCACTGACACCCACATAGCCTTTGGCGCCCGCTTCTTTGTAAGCCCAGTGCGCAGCCACACCATGCTCTGCGTGGTCGTGCATAGCTTGCGTGCGAATTTGAAATTCAATGGGCCTAGCCTGATCGTCGCGCACCACAGTATGCAAAGACTGATAACCATTGGACTTAGGCTTGGCAATGTAATCGTCAAATTCAGAGGCGATAGGCACATAGCGTGAGTGAATCCAACTGAGCGCCTCATAACAATCGGCCACATTGGACACAATGACGCGCATGGCACGAATGTCAAAAACTTGAGAGAAATCAAGCGACTTGCCACGCATTTTTTTTACAATGCTGTAGATGTGTTTAGGCCGACCCTGCACCAAAGCATGCACGTTTTGTGTGGCCAACTCGGTTTGCAGCTGCAGCCGCAAATCATACATATTGTGTTCGCGCTCAGTCCGCTTTTCATACAGCAGTTTGGCAATTTGCTTGTAAGTATCGGGCTCTAAAAAACGGAAAGATAAATCTTCCAACTCCCATTTAATTTCCCAAATACCCAAGCGATTGGCCAAAGGCGCAAACACCTGCAAAGATTCTTTCGCCAACGCAGCAGGCACTTCTTTTTTAGCACTTGCAAAATAACGAAGTGTTTGCAAACGCGAGGCCAAACGTAACATGATGACGCGCAAATCTTTGCTAAATGCCAAAAGCATTTTCCGAACATTTTCAGTTTGCGCTCGCGGATCATCTTGAAGTTGTGCAGACGATGTAGCCGTGCGCGAGATGCGCTGCACCTCCACCAACTTGGTAGTCTCCACAGCCAAAGAGGCAAACTCATTGCCAAATTTTTTGGCAATCACTTCTTGGGGTCTGTTTAAGTACGGACAGGCATAGACCAAATAACTGGCGGCTTTCACATCGTTACCGCTGTTCATGGTTTCCAAAATGGCGACCACAGCATCAGCATGCTCGAGCATGTTCTCGCCGGTGTCTAGATATTCACCCGACAAGAAGGGCTCGGCAAACGCTCTTGCACGAACCAACACATCTTCAAGCGCAGCACTCATGCAGGCAAACCTAAAAACTGCCGAACGATGTCAATTTGATCTTGGTGAGTGAGGGTAGGAGCATGACCCACACCAGGTAATGTGGCTACCTGAGCACGGGCACCGCGCTGTGTCATTTCTACCGCAGCGGCAGCACTTAGCAACTCCGATTCAGCCCCGCGAATGAGCAATGTGGGGCACTGAATCAAATCGTAGACCTGCCACAAAGTGGCTTCACCGGCTTTGGCTTGTTCTTCTGTGACTGCGCGAATGGGTACTCTCAGTTGCGGGTCGTAATGCAAGCAATAAGTTCCGTCTTCCAAACGCCGCACCATGTTTTGTGACAACGCAAACCACTCTTCAGAGGTATGCGGCCCAAAAGATTTGGAGATTTCCCACATGGCATTGGCTGCATCTTGCACTGTTTGAAACTTACCGACTTCGCCCACATAAGTCTTCATGTTCAAAATAGACTTCCACGAGACGGGCGGACCAATGTCGTTCAAAACCAAATGTTGCACAGGCACTGGCAACTTTTGCGCTGCCATCAACATGCCAATCACCCCGCCCATGCTTGTGCCCACCCAATCAAGGCGATGTATAGCCTGCTCGGTGTTCAAGCTTTGCAGCAGCACCGCCATGTCAGCCGCATATTGGGCAAACTGGTAGCCCATGGGGTCTTTCAGCCAATCGCTTTTGCCACGCCCCACCACATCGGGACAAATGACTCGAATGGCGGGCAAACCAGCAGCTTTGGCAGATGCCACCAGGGATTGGGCAAGCAAATCAAAATCACGGCCTTGACGGGTTAAACCATGCACGCAAAACACCACATGCGATGCCGATTTTTCACCCCAAGACCAGTAGGCTATGCGGTGGGTGCCCTGAGGGTCGGGGCAGGCAACAAAATCAAGGACGGGCTCGAACATAAGTAGGTTCAATTCTAAATTTAGAGTGTGGTCGTCAGTTCTCCGTGGCATTGACGCGCCATAATTCACTTTTGCACATCGTAATTCATTCGGAGAACCACCATGCTGAAAGGCAAAACTGCACTCATCACCGGCTCTACCAGCGGCATTGGCTTAGGCATAGCCAAGGCCTTGGCCAAGCAAGGGGCCAACATTGTTTTGAATGGCTTTGGCGACCATGCCGGGCCCGAAGCTGAAATTGCGGCATTTGGCGCCAAAGTGGCCTACCACGGTGCCGACATGAGCAAGCCCCCCGAAATTGAGGCCATGGTGAAGTTTGCCCAAGACAAATTTGGCAGCGTCGATATTTTGGTGAACAACGCTGGCATTCAGCACGTGGCACGCGTCGAAGATTTTCCGATTGAGCGCTGGGATGCCATCATTGCCATCAATCTTTCGAGTGCATTCCATGCTTCACGTGCTGTGCTACCTGCCATGCAAAAGGCCAACTGGGGTCGCATCATCAATGTGGCATCAGTTCATGGTTTGGTGGGCTCTGCCGAAAAGTCAGCCTATGTGGCGGCTAAGCATGGCATTGTGGGTTTGACCAAAGTGACTGCATTGGAAAACGCCAAGTCGGGCATCACGTGCAATGCCATTTGCCCAGGCTGGGTACTCACACCTTTGGTTCAAAAACAAGTGGACGCCAAAGCAGCAACATTGGGCCTCACCAACCAAGCGGCCACTGAATTGTTGTTGGGCGAGAAAGAGCCCTCCATGCAATTCACCACGCCCGAAGAGTTGGGTGACTTGGCTGTGTTCTTCTGTTCTGCCGCTGGCAACAATATCCGCGGCGTGGCTTGGAACATGGACGGCGGCTGGGCCGCTCAGTAAAAATCAGGGCTTGTGAATCAACACCACAGCCCTGGCTTCCATGCTAAGGCCTTCACCCACAGGGCCCATTTTTTCAGCCGTTTTGGCTTTGACATTGACAAATGATTCTGGCACGCCTAACGCCTTGGCAATGGAAGACCGAATGTCTGAGCGATATGGTGACAGCTTGGGCGCTTGCGCAATGATGGTGCAATCGACATTGCCCAAGTGCCAGCCTAAATGTTTGACATGCTCATAAGCTTTTTTCAAGAGCATGACGGAGTCAGCGCCTTTGTAAGTGGCATCGGTGTCAGGAAAATGTTGACCAATGTCGCCCAAGCCAGCAGCACCTAGCATTGCATCGGTGATGGCATGCAACAACACATCGGCATCGGAGTGACCTAACAATCCTTTGTCGTGAGGAATTTGTACACCGCCCAGTATCAAAGGACGCCCTTCTACCAAGGCATGCGTGTCCCAACCTTCGCCTACTCGAATGTTCATGTTCTGCTCCTTAGCAAATCTTCTGCCAACGCAAAATCTGGCGGATAAGTGACTTTGAAATTGTGTGGACTGCCCACCACCAACTTGGGTGCAAACCCTGCCATCTCCATGGCACTGGCTTCATCGGTAACGCCCTCGAAATTGTCAGCAGCCTTGGATGCTAAGGCTGCGTGCAATTGCCCTGCCCTGAACATTTGCGGTGTTTGCGCTAACCATTTATCTTGCCGCGGCAATGTTTCACTAATGCGACCGTTCACAGCCACCTTCAAAGTATCTGGCAATGGGAGTGCCAACAGCGCCCCCACTTCATCGTCTAAGCACGCATCAATCAATCGGTTAATTTCTAAACTGGTAATGAGGCAACGGGCTGCATCGTGCACCAAGATCCAGTCATCTTTTTGAACGCCTTCAGAATTCTTTTCACCTTCAGCCAGCAATTGGTCTAAGCCATTGAACACAGACTCGGCGCGCGTGGCGCCACCACAATGAACACGTTGGATTCGGGGCACTGAGTTTTCTGGCCACACATGAGAATCGTCAGGCGACACCACCACCACAATTTTTTCCAGCCTATCAACTGACTGCAATGCCGCCAAGGTATGCATCACCATGCTTTGACCGGCAATCAACTCGTACTGTTTTGGCATGGCCGTACCAGCTCGTGAACCCGAACCCGCACAAGGCACCAAGGCAAAACACCGCGGCAAAAGCGCAGAACTCTCAGCGTCTTGAAGCTTGGCCGATGCAAACAGGTCAGACAGATCGGAGGGGTCGGAAGGTTTCAAAGTGAATTGTTTTTCAGTGCCAATACGCCAACTATACTATTGGAGTTCATGCAATTACCCGCGCTTAGCTTAGGAAAACGCTTCACCCTGCCCCGTCCCATGGGATCGGCAGACGCTGTGCTATTGGCCCAACTGGCCGAACGCGAAAAATCACAAGGGCGTCTTACCGCAGTAGTTACCTCTGACGCAGCAGACACCCAAAGGCTCATGGACGAGGTGGCCTTCTTTGCTCCCAGCCTTCGATGCGCTATTTTTCCCGACTGGGAAACACTGCCTTACGATACTTTTTCACCTCATCAAGACCTGATCAGCGAACGTTTGGCCACCCTGTGGCGCATTAGCCAGCGAGACAAAGCAGAAGGCGCCGACTTGGTGTTCATTCCGGCCACCACCGCTTTGTACCGTTTGGCACCGCCCTCATTTTTGGCTGGCTACACGTTTCAATTCAAGACCAAGCAAAAACTGGACGAAGCCAAACTCAAAGCCCAGCTCACTTTGGCAGGCTACAGCCATGTGAGCCAAGTGGTCAGCCCTGGTGAATATGCGGTGCGCGGCGGCCTGATTGATCTCTTTCCAATGGGCTCGCAAGTACCCTACCGCGTTGATTTGTTTGACAACGAAATTGACTCCATTCGCACCTTCGACCCCGACACACAGCGCAGTTTGTACCCCGTGCCCGAAGTTCGTTTGTT
>CANHXV010000041.1 GCA_947464665.1 Comamonadaceae bacterium | reverse complement strand
TTTTGCAGGTGTTTCCATTGCGGTTTATGTGCCCTTCATTTGGACATCAAGCCCCTCAGTGCCAGCCAAAGACCTCAAAGAACTGGCCAACCTTTTAAAGAGCAACAAGTCTTTGCAATACAACTACGGCTCTACGGGGCCTGGCTCCACCATGCACGTTTTGGGTGAAGCCTACAAAAAAGAAGCTGGCATCAGCATGGAGCACATTCCCTTCAAAGGTGCTGCTCCTCTGAAGCAAGAGCTGTTGGCAGGCCGTTTGCAAGTAGGCGGCGATCAGTTGTCTTCGTCTTTGGCAGAAGTGAAAGCCGGTACCTTGAAAGCTTTGGCCACAACAGCTTCTAAGCGCATTCCTGGTTTGCCTGATGTGCCTACTGTCAAAGAGTTGGGCTATCCAAACTTGGAATTGGAAGGCTGGAACGGTGTATTTGCACCCGCCAAAACACCCAAAGAAATCATCGATCGCTTGAACAAAGAAGTGATTGCGGCCGTCAGGCACCCAGATGTGGTGAAGCGACTGAACGAGTTGGGTGCAGAAGGTGTGGGCTCAACACCTGCAGCGCAAGATGCCATGTTGCGCAAGCAAATGGATCAGTTTAGAGCCATCATTCGAGAGATGAAACTCGACTGATCTTGGGCTCGTTATCGGGTTTGGTGGCTGCCCTTTGCAAGCCACCAAACTGGCAATTCCGTGCAGTCTTTGTCGTCCAATCCTGTTTCAGCGGCTGTATTGAATTGGGACAAAGCCAAGGAAGTGAGAGGCAGTTGCCTTTGGTTGACTTGAGCCTGATCAATCATGGCTCGCATGTCTTTGCGCATGGTTGCAACACTCACCGTGACCTGATCACTTTTCTTTTGTGAGAGGGTTTGTGCAATCATGGCACCCCTCACTTTCAGCATGTTCGGCCCCCCTGAGCTGTCGGCCAATATGTCAATCATGCGAGTGGGATCAATGCCCAAAGACTCCACCAATGACAAAGACTCGCCAAGGGTTTGCCAATAGACCATCAGGGGTAAATTAACGGCCAGCTTCACGGTGGAACCAGCACCGTATGGGCCGACATGTTCAACGCGCTTGCAAAGTTGATCGAGCAACGGTTTAATTTTCTCGACATCGGCAGAATCGCCACCCACAAAACCAAGCAACTTACCTTCTTTAGCGGGGCCGACACTCCCCCCTACTGGGCACTCTAGATAGACTGCACCAACCGCATTGGCTCGCAATGCCATTTCTTTGGGTTTAGCTGGTTTGACGGTACTCATGTCGATGAAGATCTTTTGACTGACTGCACCAGATAACAAACCATGGGGTCCAGAATAAACTTCGTCCAAAGCGGCTTCGTTGGTGAGCAGTGTGAGTACCACGTCCACTGACTCGGCCAGCAACTTGGGTGTGGCCGCCAAATGAGCGCCAGCATTGACCAGACCTGTTGTTTTGTTGGGGGTGCGATTCCAAACACTGACGGAATGCCCCAGCCCCAAAAGGCGCGAGCCAATTGCGTTGCCCATTTTTCCAATGCCTGCAATGCCAATCTTCATGCGTGTCCCCTGTTGATTCATTTTTTTGGATTACTTCAAAATATCGCCCATGCACAAGTACTTCATCTCGAGGTACTCTTCCATGCCATGGTGGGAGCCTTCGCGGCCTAGGCCCGATTGCTTCACGCCGCCAAAGGGAACGTGCTCGGTGGCAATGATGCCGACGTTGATGCCTACCATGCCGTATTCCAAAGCTTCGCTGACCCGGAAAATTCGGCCAACATCGCGGCTGTAGAAATAGCTGGCCAAGCCAAACTCTGTGTTGTTGGCGGCATCGATGGCTTCTTGTTCGGTCTTGAATTTGAAGACTGGTGCGAAGGGCCCAAAGGTTTCCTCACGCGCACACAACATGTCTGAAGTGGCATTGCCAATGACGGTAGGTTCAAAGAACTGACCGTTCAAGGCTTTGCCACCTGCCAACACCACACCACCTTTGGCCTTGGCATCTTCCACGTGGCGTGTGACTTTTTCCAAAGCGGCCGGCTCAATGAGTGGGCCTTGCACCACGCCTTCTTCAAAGCCGTTACCCACTTTCAGGGCTTTCACTTTGGCGGCAAATTTTTGCACAAACGCGTCATAGACAGACTCTTGGACATAGATGCGGTTGGCACAAACACAAGTCTGACCTGCATTGCGATATTTGCTGGCCATGGCGCCTTCTACGGCACTGTCAATGTCGGCATCATCAAACACAATGAAGGGCGCATTGCCCCCCAATTCAAGCGAGAGTTTTTTCACAGTGGGTGCCGATTGAGCCATCAAAATTCGGCCCACCTCGGTGCTGCCTGTAAAGCTGATGTGGCGAACAATGTCGCTTGCGCAAAACACTTTGCCCGCGGCAATGCTGTTGTTTGAATCGGCGGTGAGCAAATTGATCACACCCGCTGGAATGCCTGCGCGAATGGCCAACTCGCCAGCGGCCAAAGCTGTCAAGGGTGTGAGCTCGGCGGGCTTGATGACCACGGTACAACCAGCAGCCAAAGCAGGTGCCACTTTGCGGGTAATCATGGCCAAAGGGAAGTTCCAAGGCGTGATGGCAGCGCAGACACCGATGGGCTGCTTGATCACAATCAGACGACGGGTGTTGTCAAACTGAGGCAGAGTCTCGCCGTTAACACGTTTGGCTTCCTCGGCATACCACTCGACAAAGCTGGCGCCGTACATTACTTCACCCTTTGCTTCGGCAAAAGGTTTGCCTTGTTCGGCGGTCATGATGCGGCCTAAGTCTTCGACATTGGCCATCAGCAGGTCGTACCATTTGCGCAGCAAAACACTGCGTTCTTTGCTGGTTTTGCCTCGCCAGGCGGGCAGTGCGGCGTTGGCAGCCGCAATGGCTTGTTCGGCTTCGGCTGCGCCCAAGTTGGCCACATCGGCTAATTTAGCGCCCGTGGCGGGATCGTTGATCTCAAAACGGCTGCTGCCTTTGACCCACTGGCCGTTGATCAAGGCGTCTGTTTTCAGGAGTGAGGGGTCTTTGAGCAGAGCCAAAGGGGAAGTTTTCATGTCCATGGGGTCTCCTAGGGTATTTGAAAAGCTTGGAAGCTGTACTTGCAATCTTATAATGGAATGTTGAGCCTAGTTTGGCTTTCTTAAAGATAACCCTGACATGAGCACTCCTGTTATTTCTGTTGCTGATATTCGCAAAACATTTCTCGACTTTTTTGCATCCAAAGGTCATACCGTGGTGGCGTCTAGCCCCTTGGTGCCTGGCAATGACCCCACCTTGATGTTCACCAATTCTGGCATGGTTCAGTTCAAGGATGTGTTTTTGGGTTCTGACAAGCGCAGTTATGTGCGCGCAGCCTCTGTTCAAGCTTGCTTGCGCGCAGGTGGTAAGCACAATGATTTAGAAAACGTGGGCTACACCGCGCGCCATCACACTTTCTTTGAAATGTTGGGCAACTGGAGCTTTGGCGATTATTTCAAACGTGACAGCTTGAAGTGGGCTTGGGAATTGCTTACGCAGGTTTATAAATTGCCAGCCGATAAGTTGTGGGCCACGGTCTACATCGAGGATGATGAAGCCTACGATATTTGGACGAAAGAAATTGGTCTGCCTCCCGAGAGAGTGGTGCGCATTGGCGATAACAAGGGCGGACGTTACATGTCCGACAATTTCTGGATGATGGCAGACACCGGCCCTTGTGGCCCTTGCTCAGAAATCTTTTACGATCACGGCCCTGAAATTGCGGGTGGCCCTCCTGGTAGCCCCGAGCAAGACGGCGACCGTTACATTGAAATTTGGAACAACGTGTTCATGCAGTTTGACATGCAGCCAGACGGCAGCGTGAAGAACTTGCCGGCACCATGCGTTGACACGGGCATGGGCCTTGAGCGTTTGGCCGCCATTTTGCAGCACGTGCACAGCAACTATGAAATCGATATTTTCGATGCACTGATCAAAGCGGCATCGCGCGAAACAGGCTGCACCGATTTGCAAAATAAATCTTTGCGCGTCATCGCTGACCATATTCGCGCCACAGCGTTCTTGGTGAGCGATGGCGTGGTGCCCAGCAACGAAGGTCGCGGTTATGTGCAGCGCCGCATTGTTCGCCGTGCCATTCGCCACGGGTACAAGTTGGGTCAGAAGACGCCGTTCTTTCACAAGTTGGTGCCCGACCTGGTGAAGCTCATGGCTGCGGCTTACCCTAATTTGGCGTCTCAAGAAAAACGCATCACCGATATTTTGAAAGCCGAAGAAGAGCGCTTTTTTGAAACCCTTGAAGTGGGCATGCAAATTTTGGATGCAGCTCTAGAAGGGGGCGTTAAAGTGTTGCCAGGTGATGTGGCTTTCAAATTGCACGATACCTATGGTTTTCCATTGGATTTATCGGCCGATGTTTGCCGAGAGCGCGATTTGAATGTGGACGAAGCTGGCTTTGCCTTGGCCATGGAGCGCCAAAAAGCGCAAGCCCGTGCAGCAGGTAAATTCAGAATGGACCGCGCCTTGGAATATACAGGTGTTGGAAATACTTTTGTGGGCTACGACGAGCTTCAAGCCAGCACCAAAGTTTTGGCCTTGTATGTCGATGGCACGCCTGCTTTGGTCTTGAATGCTGGGCAAGAGGGCGTGGTGGTGTTGGACACTACCCCGTTCTATGCCGAGTCTGGTGGTCAAGTGGGCGATCAAGGCTTGCTCCAAACTGCCAGTGCCAAATTCGAGGTGGCTGACACTCTGAAAATCAAAGCCGATGTGTTTGGCCATCATGGCCTGTTGCTGGAAGGCAGCTTGAAAGTAGGCGATGCTGTTCAAGCGCAAGTCAATTCAGATCTGCGAGCTGCCACGGTACGCAATCACTCTGCCACACATCTGATGCACAAAGCCTTGCGTGAAGTGTTGGGCGATCATGTGCAGCAAAAAGGTTCTTTGGTGAATGCGGAGCGAACCCGCTTTGACTTTGCGCACAATGCACCCATTAGCGATGAACAAATTTTGGCTATCGAAGCCCAAGTGAATCAAGAAATTTGGGCCAACCCCGCCACGCAGGCTCGCGTGATGGATATTGAGTCTGCTCAAAAAACCGGCGCCATGATGTTGTTTGGCGAGAAGTACGGTGAGACCGTCCGCGTGCTCGACATTGGTTCAAGCCGAGAGCTTTGCGGTGGCGTTCACGTGCACCGCACGGGTGACATTGGCTTGTTCAAGGTGGTAGCAGAAAGCGGCGTAGCTGCTGGCGTGCGACGCATTGAAGCTGTGACCGGTGGCAATGCCTTGGCTTATTTGCAAAATTTGGAAGCCACGGTGTCCAAAGCTGCAGGCAGTTTAAAAGCATCGCCTGCTGAACTGAACAGCCGTATTGCACAAGTCTTGGACCAAGTGAAATCCTTGGAAAAAGAAATGGCTGCGCTCAAAGGCAAATTGGCTTCATCGCAAGGCGATGAACTCATGACGCAAGCTGCCGATGTCAAGGGTGTCAAAGTACTGTCTGCCTTGTTGCCTGGCGCCGATGCCAAAACATTGCGTGAGACCATGGACAAGTTGAAAGACAAGCTGAAATCGGCTGTCATAGTCTTGGCCGCTGTGGATGGCAACAAAGTTCAATTGGCTGCGGGTGTCACTTCTGACACCACAGGCAAAGTTAAAGCGGGTGAGCTGGTGAACTTTGTGGCTCAGCAAGTAGGAGGTAAGGGTGGCGGTAAGCCTGATATGGCCATGGCGGGTGGTTCCGATGCAACACATTTGAATGCGGCATTGGCCAGTGTTCATGCTTGGGTGGCTGAATGTTTATAACGTTTACTTTAGGGCTGTCAATTGACTCGAGCTTTCAAAACTTCTTGAAGCGCCAGTGACAGGGTCTTTGAAAGCTATTGTTTGAGCTAAAAGTTGCAATGGCGCGTTGAAGTCTACTTTTTCATTGGCGTCTCTCAGCACCTGCGGATAAAACTGATCGTTCAGCAACGGCAGTCCAATGGAATTCATATGCACGCGCAATTGATGGCGTTGTCCTGTCAGCGGTTTCAAAAGATATCTGGCAAGCAATAGGGGTTGAGTTGCATTTTGATTGTCCAGTGCAGAATTGCCATAAAGACGTTCCATGCAATCAATCCAAGTTTCACTGTTGAACTCTAAAGAGTCATTGTGCTCATGTCTGGCAACTTCAAGCATTCTGAAAAATTGAGAATCTTCCGCCATGAAGCTTCGATGAATAAGTGGAAATTGAAGATGCATGGGGGAAGTTTCAGGCGCCCCCGCAATAGCCTCGTAAGTTTTTTGTACTTGCCTTAGTCTGAATAATTCTTGGTAGGCATTGCGATCTTGCGAGCGAACACTGAATACCACCAAGCCTGCAGTTTCGCGGTCAATGCGGTGTAGCGGTGATAGTTCTGGTAAATTCAATTGCTGCTTCAGTTGCACGAGTAAGCTTTGCTGGACATAGCGGCCACCTGGTGTCACTGGCATGAAATGCGGTTTGTCAGCCACTACCAAATAATCATCTTGAAAAATGACCTTCGCCTTCCATGGCAGTTCAGGTTCATTGGGAATGCTTCGGTAGTAGTGAAGATGAGACTCGACGAGCAGAATGTCTTGCGGTGCCATCACACGCCCTTGTGCATTCAGAATTTCGCGATTTTCAAATCTCTGCAGCCATGCTTCGCGTGAAATAGCACTGAATTTTTGAGCTAAAAAATCAATGGCAGGCAGGGATGTATTGGCTGGAATGCCAACTGTGCTCGGGCCTACGCCATTTTTAACGGGCGGTTTAAATGCGTTTGAAGACGACATCCCACACACCGTGCCCCAATTTCAAGCCACGATTTTCAAACTTGGTCAGTGGGCGGTAGTCGGGCTTAAAGGCATAGCCACCCTGATCTTTGCTTGCAGTGTTTTGCAGCAAAGGCTCTGCACTGAGTACTTCCAAAATTTGTACTGCATAAGGTTCCCAGTCGGTGGCGCAATGGATGTAAGCGCCAGGCTTTAGCCGTGCGGATAGTTTGGCTATTAAAGGTGCTTGAATGAGTCGGCGTTTGTTGTGACGTGACTTGTGCCAAGGATCGGGGAAGAAGATGTGTACGCCATTTAATGAACCTAATGGCAGCATGTTGTCTATCACTTCAACAGCATCGTGTTGCAGAATTCGAATGTTGTGAATGTCTTGCTCGCCAATGCGTTTAAGCAAGGCGCCCACGCCGGGTTCATGCACTTCGCAGCACAAAAAGAAATCGCTTGGGCGAACTTTGGCAATGTGTGCGGTGGCTTCGCCCATGCCAAAACCAATTTCCAAAATGACGGGGCTGGTCGCTGTTTCTTGCCCATTCAAGCCAAACGCTTTGGCCATGTTCAATGGCTCTGGCGCATAGGTCAACAAAAATTGAGGACCCCAAACTTCAAAGGCTTTGGCTTGGCCAGTGGTCGTGCGACCGGCACGCTTCACAAAGCTTTTGATATTTTTGGGGAACGCAACCGAGGCGGGCGCTTGATTGGCAGAGTCAGAATTCATGTGCTGATTTTAAGGCTTGGCGCGCACATACCGCTGTGACCATTCCTGTGTCCAAATATTTAGAGCTTCATCTAGGGCAACCGAAGCGTTGGCAGGCTGAGCAAGGGCGCTCAAACCCAAGGTGCTTGCCGCAGCCTGCATGGCAAAGCAAATAGCTTTTGACGAACTCAAATCCAAAACTTTGGCCTCATTTTGCTTTGATAACTTTTCACCGTTAGCGCCCAATACCAATGGTGTGTGCATGTAGTGAGGATGTGCAAAGCCCAATGCTTCTTGGAGTAAAAATTGTCGCGCAGTGTTGTCTGTGAGGTCTTCGCCGCGCACCACATGCGTGATGCCTTGTTCGGCATCATCAACCACCACAGCCAGTTGATAAGCCCACATACCGTCTGCGCGCTTGACAACAAAGTCGCCGACCTCATCTTGAACATTTTGCAATTGAGTACCTAGACGACGATCGATCCAATGAACTTCGGGGGAGCCGCGCAGCTTGCTCCATTGGGAGACATTGAAGCGCCAAGCTCTAGCGGCCTTGCCGTTTAAGCCAGATTTACAAGTACCAGGATAGACCGCTGTTTGATGTCTTGCCAAGCTCCAGCCTAAAGACGCTTGATGCTCTTCAATTTCTTTGCGCGTACAAGCGCAGGGGTATGCCAAGCCTCTGCCAATGAGCTGATTGAGAGCCTGTTGGTAGATGTTGTTCCGACTTGATTGATAAAGCACCTCGCCATCTGGATGCAGACCGCACAACGCTAATTGCTGAAGGATGTTGGCAGCAGCACCTTCTATGCAACGAGGACCATCAATATCTTCAATGCGCACCAGCCATTCGCCTTGCAATGCCCGAGCGTCTAGCCAACTGGCAAGTGCGGCCACCAGTGAGCCAGCGTGCAGGGCACCCGTAGGGGAGGGTGCAAATCTACCGCGAACCATTCAAATCAAAGTGCTGCAAGCGCCAGTTCCAAACCGGAAATGAACGCATCTTCCACGCGGTGACCCAAGCACCAATCGCCGCACAAACCGATGCCTTGTCTTTTGCTAAGCATGTGTGTGGCACCCAAGGGTTGAAGCGTTTTGGCATAACGCCATCGGTGCACTTCTGCGTGCGCTGGCGTGGCGCGAATGCCAGTGATTTCCGAAAATGCTTTGAGCAATTTGGCTTGAACGCGATCGGGTGCATCTTCTAAATGTTCTTGCGACCACGCCGCACTGGCTTGAACGGTCCAGCGCTCTACCTGTTCGCGACCTGGTTTGGATGATTCACGGGCTAACCACGCTACGCGATGATGCACGCTGCGTGCGGCATTCCACTGCGGTCCCAAGGTGATGAGACCTGGTTGAGCTGCATTCGGAAAGGCCACCATGAGGGTCCAGCAAGGGGCTACTTGCACCTTGCTTAAATCAGTGGCGTTTTCCATTTTGATTTTGGAGGTGCGAAGCAGGTCAATGGCTTGATCGGAAGGAATGGCAAGTAAGACTTGGTTGAATCCGCTGAACACAGATTGAGCACCTTCGGGTTCTTCGCTGTGCAGTTGCCAGAGTTCAGGATGCAAGGTGTCGCGTTCAATTTTGAACACCTTCGATTCAAGGTGGATGGTATCAGTCTGAATTAAAGGCTGAGCCCAAGCTCTGACCAGGGCGTTCATCCCGGGTGTGGCAACCCAGTGCTTGTCATGGGTGTTGCGTGCAGCCTCCACCACGCGGCCCATGGCGTCTAATACGCGAACGGCATTGGCACTCCATGGTTTACAAATGTTGGGCGTGGTGGCCAGAGCTTGCGCAAAGCGAGAGTCACGCACAGTGAAATACTGCGCACCATGATCGAAGCTGCCGTAGTTCGAAGACCGAGTGGAAATTCGGCCACTGGCACCTTTGCTTTTTTCGAAAACGGTCACACGATGGCCGGCTTGTATCAAGGTGCGCGCGCAGGCAATGCCAGCCATGCCGGCACCAATGATGGCAAAATTTTGAACGGGTTTTGTCTGAGTGTTTGTTTTTGTCATAGGGCTACTCTACACGCGATGGTGGGGTTGGAGCAATGCTTGTTTGGTTCTGTCTTGATTCAGCTGTAACAACCACCAACTTAATGCATGGCCGATGTTTTTGCCATGGGGATTTCGCCAAGCATATTCGACGGTGCTGATGCGCTGAATGCGGCTGACTTTTTTGGCTACCAGGCGGCCAGTCTCTAAATAAGGCTTGGCTAAGCTTTCTGGCAAGAACCCGCCGCCCAGTCCTCTAAGTTGTGCTTCCAATTTGCTAGGCATGTCGGGCACTGTCAAGACATCTTGACCGCCCAACAGCCCAATGGTGACGCCTTCGCCGCGCGGTATCGAATCTGCCACGGCCACGGCGCGGTGTTGCTGAATCAGGGCGTCGTTGAGAGGTTCTGGCGCATTGGCCAAAGGGTGGTGCGGCGCCACGGCATAAACAAAACTGACTTGGCCCAAGCTTTCATGCAATAACTCGGCATGGCTGCCAGGCGTCATGAAGACACCAATCGCCAAGTCGGCTTGACCTGATTTGAGGGCGGCCAGGGTGCCCGATAGGGTTTCGTAGCGGATACGCAGTCTTGTTGGAGGGCTATTTGCAAGAAAGCCTTCGCACAACTCCATGACCACTGAACGAGAGATGATGCTGTCAATTGCTACGGTGAAAACAGACTCCCACCCAGTGGCCACACGCTTGACGCGGTTGGCCAGTGCATTCACATCTTGAAGCAGGCGCTTGCCCTCCCGGAGCAATTCCTTGCCAGCCTCTGTGGGCTTGGCTTGACGGCTGCTTCTGTCAAATAGGAGCACATCCAAGGCATCTTCAATTTGCCGGACTCGATAGGTCAGTGCGCTGGGTACCAAGCCGCGTTGCCTGGCGGTAGCCGCAAAACTGCCGGTTTCTTCAATGGCCAACAGCATGCTGAGGGCGTCGGGGGTGAGCAGGTCACGGGGGGAGGGGGGCATTTTATAATTCAAATAATTTGAATGATAACTGCAAATTAAGATCATTTAATTTAAACCATTGGAATTTAAAGTTCAGGCATTGCATCTTTCGATCTACAAGGTAAGTCATGATTCAAATCCGCCGATCCGCTGAGCGTGGTTATGCCGATCACGGCTGGCTCAAATCCTTTCACAGTTTTTCATTTGCCGGCTATTACGACCCCGCCTTCATGGGTTGGGGCAACTTGCGAGTGATCAACGAAGACCGGATCGCGCCTGGCACGGGCTTTGGCACCCATGGCCACAAGGACATGGAAATCATCAGCTATGTCTTGTCTGGTAATTTGGCTCACAAGGACAGCATGGGCAACGTCAAGGGCATCCCCCCTGGCGATGTGCAACGCATGAGCGCAGGCAAAGGTGTGATGCACAGCGAGTTCAATCATGCTGCGGGGCAAGCCACTCACTTCTTCCAAATTTGGATTGAGCCCAATGTGCTGGGCATTGAGCCTGGCTATGAGCAAAAGACCGTGCCACAAGCTAGCAAACGCGGCGCCTTGAAGGTGGTGGCATCGCTCCAAGGCGAAGGTGATGCTGTGAAAATTTCTGCTGATGCCACGGTGTATGCAGGTTTATTGGAAGGTGCCGAGCGTGCAGCCATTGCTTTGAATCCTGCACGCAAAGCATATGTGCACCTCATTCGCGGCGAGTTGCAAGTGAATGGGCAAGCTTTGAAGGGTGGCGATGCTGCGCTTATTCAAGCTGAAACGAATCTTGAACTGACCCATGGCATCGATGCCGAGGTCTTGGTTTTTGACTTGGCTTCTCATTGATTGAGATGCTGTAATTTTATAATTCTAAGGAGTTCTCTCATGGCTAAAACAGTTGTTATTTATCACTCAGGTTATGGTCACACGCAACGCGTCGCGCAGTTTGTGGCTCAAGGCGCCAATGCCGCATTGATTGCCATCGATGCCGACGGCAACATTGCCGATGCTGACTGGGACACTTTGGATGCCGCTGACGCCATCATTTTTGGTTCACCCACTTACATGGGCATGGCTTCTTGGCAGTTCAAGAAATTTGCCGATGCATCCTCTAAGCGCTGGTTCACCTCAGCATGGAAAGACAAAGTGGCCGGCGGTTTTACCATCTCAGCCAGCCCAAGCGGCGACAAGTTGTCCACGCTTCAATACTTTATTACCTTGGCCATGCAGCAAGCCATGATTTGGGTAGGTCAGCCGTCACTGAATGACGGCAACGTCAACCGCATTGGTTCCAACTCGGGTGTGATGGCGCAAGTAGGTCCTACGAGCCCAGCTGAAGAAATTCCACAAGGCGACTTGGACACGGCCAAAGCCTATGGTGAGCGAGTGGCTGCAATGGCTGCTAAATTGCGCAGCTGAATTTTGTGCAGTCTGCGTGGCTGCTTAGGATGAAATTTTGAAGCCCTTCAGTGGGCTTCAATGCTTTTGGGCTTCAAGCTTTCTAATTCGATGTCAACAGCGCGGCGCTCGTCAAACACGAAGCAGCTACCTTCGTAGTGAGCGCCGTCGGTTTCTTCGAAGTATTTCAAAATGCCACCCTCTAACTGGTAGGTGTGGGGGAGGCCGTTTTGTTGCATGAAGATGGCTGCTTTTTCGCAGCGAATGCCACCTGTACAAAAACTGATGATGGTTTTGTCTTGAAGCTCATTTTTGTGCGCCATGAGGGCAGCGGGAAATTCAGTGAACTTGCTTAAACGCCAATCAATGGCGCCCTTGAAAGTGCCTTCGTCTACCTCGTAGTCGTTGCGGGTGTCCAAAATGACCACCGGCCGACCGTTGTCGTCAAAACCCTGATCCAGCCAGCGTTTGGCTGTGGCGGGCGTGACCGCTGGGGCGCGGCCTTCTGCCGGGCGAATGGTGGGGTGGTTCATCCGAATGATTTCACCCTTCACCTTGACCAACATTTTTTTGAAGGGTGGCTCTTCTGACCAACTTTCTTTGGGCTCGATGTCGGAAAACCTAGAATCTGTATGGAGTTCAGACACAAAATCTCTGACAGCCTCGGCAGGGCCTGCTAAAAATAAATTAATCCCTTCTGAGGCTAGCAAAATCGTACCTTTCAGGTCGCGGCCGACGCAGCGCTGAAGGAGTAGCGGCCGAAGTTCTTCCGCGTCGGGCAGTGGGACGAACTTGTAGCTGGAAATATTCAGAATTTTGTTCACCCCCCTATTGTAGAAAACATCCTAGGCAGCTTCTACAATGGGCCTATGTTTGTCCATTTGCGCCTCCATTCCGAATTTTCGATCGTCGATTCCACCTGTCGCATTGACGATGTGGTGCAGGCTGCGGCTGACGATCAGCAGCCGGCCTTGGCCATCACAGACCTGAGCAATTTGTTTGGCGCCATCAAGTTTTACAAGGCTGCCCGCGGCAAGGGTGTTCAACCCATTTTGGGCGCTGAAATTTTCTTGGAAGGTCTGGGTGTAGATCCCCTTGCTTTGTCGCGGGTCATGGTGTTGGTTCAAAGCCCAAAGGGCTATTTGAACTTGTCTGAGCTACTGGCGCGCGCGTGGACGCAAAACTTGGTGAAGAACAATGCAGTGGTCAAACTGGCGTGGCTGCAAGAATTGTCAGAAGGTTTGATTCTTTTGTCTGGCGCCCAAGCCGGACCTGTCGGCCAGGCTTTGATGCAGGGCGACACCTCGCGTGCAGCAGAAATAGCTTTGCAACTGGCTTCTATTTTTACGCATCGTTTTTATTTGGAGCTGCAGCGCGCAGGACGGCCCGAAGACAACGCCCATGTGGTGGCTGCAGTCAAGCTGGCCTCACGTTTGAGCTTGCCTGTGGTGGCTACGCACCCTGTTCAGTTTTTGACACAAGACGATTACGAATCTCACGAAGCGCGGGTGTGTATTTCTGAAGGCGAGATCTTGGGCAATCAGCGCCGTGTTCGCAAGTTCACACGTGATCAGTACTTCAAGTCATCTGCTGAAATGCAAGACCTGTTTTCTGACGTGCCCAGTGCCTTGGCCAACTCTGTTGAAATTGCCAAGCGATGCAACCTTTCTTTGGTATTGGGCAAGCCCCAGTTGCCCAATTACCCCACCCCCCTTGCCGATGGCAAGCCGATGCCTATCGAGGAGTATTTCCGCTTGTTGTCGGTGCAAGGTTTGGAGGAGCGCTTGGTCCATTTATACCCAGATGCAGCCAAGCGAGAGGCTGAGCGCCCGCGTTATGCAGAGCGTTTAGAGTTTGAGATCAACACCATATTGAACATGGGTTTCCCTGGTTACTTTTTGATTGTGGGGGACTTCATCAATTGG
>CANHXV010000040.1 GCA_947464665.1 Comamonadaceae bacterium | reverse complement strand
GGCAAGCCCCAGCCACTGAACAGCGCATACAGTGTGGCCAACAGGGCTCCTAGCAAGACAGCTGCATGTGGCGCTGGCCAACGCAAACAAAGTCGGCTTCCACGCGCAGCAGAGAAGCGCCAAAGTCCTCGAATTGCGCCGGCCATCACCCACGCAAACAAGGTAATGTGCAGACCCGAAATACTCATCAAATGCGCAACACCCGTAGCCCTGAAAAGATCCCAATCCGAAGTTTGAATGGCGGCTTGGTCACCCATGACCAATGCCGAAATCACGCCAGCCATGGAACGACTTTGTGCATCTCCCGCCAACAGTTTTTTTTCAATTTCTGATCGAACGTATTGCCTAGCTTGTGCGATCGGATAAAGCCATGATGTCTTGATCTTTCGAGGCGCTTCAGCGCGTTTGCCTGTCAGCACAGAGCCTGTGGCCATGATCCCTTGTTCCCATCGCCACAAAGCCTCATCAAAGCCCCCCGGATTGAGCGTGCCATGGGGCGCTTTGAGGCGCACATTGAACTGCCATGTGTCGCCTGCTTTGAGTCCATTCCAATGACGGCCTGTCATCCAATCAACTGACTCTCTGTCGTACCAAGCAAGATCAATCCACTCCGGCACCACAACATTGCGAGATGCACTGACCTCCAAAGCAGATTGAACTTGAAACCTGAATCTCACACCGCTTGCGCTCTGCTGAGGCAAGGACGCAATGATCCCCGAAAGCATGAGTTCTTTTCCCTCTATCAAAGGATCCAGTCTGTGTTGAGCCTGCCAAAGACAACGGGCATTGACAAGCGACAAAGCCAGCCCAAACGAAATCAAAGCCCCCAAGAGACAGTTTGTGAAGTGAGAGTTGTTGGCGCGCAGGAAGCACAAGAGCACGCCAACTGAGACGGTCAAACTGCCAACAGTCAGGACAACAGAAAGCGACCAAAGGTTGGCCTGTTGCAACTGAAGTGTCGTGCCCAAAACCCAAGCAGCCAAGCACCAAGGCAGTGTTCTCACCATGTCGAGCCTTTCTTTGTGCCCAGCATGGCGCAGCTTTTTCTAGTTTAGGAGGCACAAGCTGCTATTTCGATGCAAGCGCAGTTACGTTGACTTGCAGTGCACGTGAATCAGTGTCACAGTGGAACTGATTTAAACTTAAATCTTTAACCCATTTTTTCAATATGTCCATCTACAAACGCCTAGAAGAATTGCAAATCACTTTGCCACCTGTTGCCACACCCGCTGCAGCCTATGTCCCCTTTGCTCAAACTGGCAATTTGGTTTTTTTGAGTGGCCATATTTCTAAAAAGAACGGCCAAGCTTGGACGGGGCAATTTGGTAAGAACATTCAAACCGAAGAAGGCAAAGCTGCAGCCAGAGCGGTTGCAATCGACTTGCTGGGCACCCTGCATGCGGCTGTCGGCGACCTCAACAAGGTCAAACGAATTGTCAAGGTGATGAGTCTGGTGAATTCAACATCTGAATTTACAGAGCAGCACTTGGTGACCAATGGCTGCAGTGAGTTGTTGGGCCAGGTATTTGGCGATGCCGGCGCGCACGCTCGAAGTGCTTTTGGCGTTGCTCAACTGCCCATGGGCGCCTGCGTAGAGATTGAATTGATTGCAGAATTAATCTAATTCAACAAAATTGCCACACTGCCTTTCTTTGCAAGTTCATGGCAAGGCAAAGCAACTATTGATAGTTTTGAGAGGGGGAATGGTCTTTTCTGATTAAAATGAATTAATTTTAACTATAAAATTATCAAAAATTCATTTAAAAGTTTTAACTAAAAGAATTATTATGAATTCTTAAGTAAACATTTAAATAGGAAAACCGCCATGAAACCACTCTGCGTCAGCTTCGTCGAACAAGACTCTAACTTGGCGGAACAGGTCCTTGCGCACCTGCATAGTGCCGGCATTCAAGGCCATCACCACATGGACGCAGACGACTTGGCCGCACAAAACGCCCAGCAAATCAGTGATGTCGTGGTTTTAGATGCTCTCACATTGGGTGAACAAAGTCTGAGCTATGTAGCCAAGTTGGCCAAACACCCAGAAGTTCGTGTGGTCATGATTGCTCCGGCCACCCAACCCCAGGAGCGCATTGCCGCTATTTCTGCGGGTGCTGACGTCTGCATCAGCAAACCCTTCAATCCCAGTGAATTGATTGCCATCATTGAACGATTGGCAGCCAGGCTGCCCAGAACCCTCAAAACCGGATGGACCATCGATCCTGTGCGGGCCTTGCTCACTGGCCCAGCCAACAACGCGATTGGGCTGACCGCCATGGAAACCGTGCTGCTCACACAATTGGCCATGGCCCCTGAACAAGCATTGCGCAGCGATGCCTTAGAAATGGCCATTTGGGGGCTCTCAGATTTTTACAACAACAAACGCCTGCAAGTTTGCGTCTCTAGACTTCGCAAGAAGTTAAACCACCGCCACGGCCCTGAGGAGCTTTTGGCCACCTGCTGGCGATCCACATACCAGTTCGTGCCACGCATGCATTTCGCACCCAAAAGATAAGCCTAGGCTTTATTCAACGCGAGAAATGTGGGTGGGCTTGAAGCCCAAATCTGCAGCCTTGCCTTTGCGCGCCCTAGCCGCTCGCGCATTGTTCAAACTGCGAATTTCAAGCGTTTCCTCGCGGTCTTTGCCGCCACGGCCTATGCCTGTCAATTTCACACTGCGGGTATAGGCGGCAGCCCCAGCCAAGGCATCTTTGGCTTCTAAATCCAGCAACATCAATCCACGTCCACCTTTTTCCATCAGCTTAAGTTCACTGATTTCGAATGTCAGTATGCGGCCGCCCGTGGAAGCACAGGCAACATGGGTTGCGGCAGGCATCGATGAAGCGCCAGGTTGCGGTGTCGCGTTTGACCCTGACACATGAGAGGGCGCGCACACCGATTCGCCCTCACCCACTGTAAGGAAAGCTTTGCCGCCTTTATGGCGCGAAGTCATGTTGTCTACCGTGGCCATGAAACCATAGCCGCCAGAGCTTGATAGCAACAGTGTGGCATTTAGAGGTCCTGCAAAGTAATGAGCAATTTGGGTGCCCGCTTCCAATTCAATGAGCGTGGTGACAGGCTGCCCATCGCCCCTTGCACCGGGCAAAGACGACACAGGCACCGAGTACACACGACCACTGCCTTTTTGGGCTGTGCCAAAGGCCAGTAGCGTATCAACGGTACGGCATTCGTAGGTGCCATACAAACTATCACCGGCCTTGAATGCAAAGCTGCTGGCGTCGTGACCATGACCTTGTCGCGCACGCACCCAACCCTTTTGCGACACCACCACGGTGACGGGCTCGTCCACAACCTTCACCTCAGCCACGGCCTTCTTTTCTTCTTGAATGAGCGTGCGACGCGGATCTGCAAAAGCTTTGGCATCTTGCTCAATCTCTTTCACCATCAAGCGCTTAAGCGCTGATGGATTAGCTAAAATTTCTTCAAGCTGAGTTTGCTCGGACCGCAACTCTTTTAACTCTTGTTCAATCTTGATGCCTTCCAAACGGGCCAATTGCCGCAGGCGGATGTCAAGAATGTCTTCAGCTTGTCGTTCGCTTAGCCTGAAGCGGGCGATCAAAGCCTGTTTAGGCTCATCGCTTTGACGAATGATGGCAATCACCTCGTCAATGTTGAGCAACACCAACTGACGACCTTCCAAAATATGGATGCGGTCCATCACCTTGCCTAGGCGATGCTCAGAGCGGCGAACAATGGTTCGCTGGCGGAAGCTGATCCACTCAAGCATCATTTGGCGCAATGACTTTTGCACCGGCTTGCCATCAATGCCCACGGAGGTCATGTTGATAGGGGACGATGTTTCTAAGCTGGTGTGTGCCAATAAAGCCGTGATCAATTCCTGTTGCTCAATACGACTGGTTTTAGGCTCGAACACCAAACGCACTGCAGCGTCTTTGCTGGACTCGTCGCGCACCACATCGAGCAAAGACAAGATGCTGCCCTTGAGTTGCATTTGGTCTGCACTCAAGGCTTTTTTGCCAGCTTTGACTTTGGGGTTGGTCAGCTCTTCAATTTCTTCCAGCACTTTTTGCGAGCTTACGCCAATGGGCAATTCAATGACGACCAATTGCCATTGGCCGCGGGCCAATTCTTCAATTTTCCAACGCGCACGAACTTTCAATGAACCACGGCCCGTTCGGTAGGCATCTGCAATGTCAGAGGCTGGGCTGATGATTTGGCCACCACCTGGATAGTCGGGGCCAGGCACCAAAGTCAACAATTCTTCGTCGGTGAGTTTGGGTGACTTAATGAGTGCCACGCAAGCATCGGCCACTTCGCGCAAATTGTGACTTGGAATTTCAGTGGCCAAACCCACTGCAATGCCACTGGCACCATTCATCAAGACAAACGGCAACCGCGCTGGCAACTGACGAGGCTCTTCGGTAGAGCCATCGTAGTTGGGAATGAAATCGACGGTACCTTGGTCAATCTCTTCCAACAGCAAAGTGGTAATTTTGGAAAGACGTGCTTCGGTGTAACGCATGGCTGCAGCGCCATCGCCATCGCGACTGCCAAAGTTGCCCTGACCATCAATGAGGGGGTAACGCTGGCTAAAGTCTTGCGCCATGCGCACCAATGCATCGTAGGCAGCTTGGTCGCCATGGGGGTGGAAGCGGCCCAACACATCGCCCACCACGCGCGCACTTTTCACAGGCTTGGCACCTGTGGCACCTGAGAAGCCTAAACCCATTCGAGACATGGAATACAAAATGCGTCGCTGCACTGGTTTTTGGCCATCGCACACATCGGGCAAAGCACGGCCCTTGACCACACTCAAGGCATACTCAAGGTAGGCACGCTGCGCATACGTAGCCAAATTCAGAGAGTCATCAGACTCGCTATTTTGAAGGTCTAAGGTGGGTTGATCGTTCATGGTCTGTTCAATTTAAATTTGCACATCAGATGTCAACTTCAATGTCATCGCCGTGCAATTCCATCAGTTCGCGGCGCGCAGCTGCCTCGCCCTTGCCCATCAATTGGGTGATCAAACTTTCGGTTTGCGCAAAGTCAAGAGTACCTAGTTGCACAGGCAACAAACGACGTGTGTCTGGATTCAGGGTGGTTTCCCATAACTGCTCAGCATTCATCTCGCCTAAGCCTTTGAATCGGCTGATGCTCCATGCACCTTCACGCACGCCGTCTTTGCGCAACTTGTCTAAGATACTCTGCAATTCACCATCGTCTAGCGCATACATTTTGGCGGCTGGTTTTTTGCCGCGTGCAGGTGCATCGACACGGAACAAGGGTGGGCGTGCCACAAACACATTGCCCGTTTCAATGAGCTTTGGAAAGTGACGAAAAAACAGCGTTAAGAGGAGGACTTGAATGTGCGAGCCATCAACGTCGGCATCGCTCAAAATACAAATCTTGCCGTATCGCAAACCTGATAGATCGGGAGAGTCGTTGGGGCCATGCGGATCGACGCCAATGGCCACCGAGATGTCGTGAATTTCATTGTTGGCAAACAAACGATCGCGATCAACTTCCCAAGTGTTAAGAACCTTGCCGCGCAAAGGCAAAATGGCTTGGCACTCTTTGTCGCGACCCATCTTGGCGCTGCCGCCGGCCGAATCGCCCTCGACCAAAAACACTTCGTTGTGCGCTATGTCTTTACTCTCGCAATCCGTGAGCTTGCCGGGAAGCACCGCCACACCAGAGCTCTTGCGCTTTTCTACTTTTTGGCCTGCTTTTTGGCGATGTTGTGCCGCCTTGATGGCCAACTCCGCTAATTTCTTGCCGTATTCAACATGCTCGTTCAACCACAACTCAAGGCAAGGACGTACAAAGCTCGACACCAAACGAACAGCATCGCGCGAATTCAAACGCTCTTTGATTTGACCTTGGAATTGAGGGTCAAGCACCTTGGCGGACAACACAAAACTGGCTCGTGCAAACACATCTTCTGGCATGAGCTTCACACCTTTGGGCAACAAGCTGTGCAGCTCTATGAAACTCTTAACGGCTGTAAACAAACCATCTCGCAATCCGCTGTCATGGGTGCCGCCAGCGGTCGTGGGAATCAGGTTGACATAGCTTTCGCGAACAGGTTGGCCATCTTCTGTAAACGCAACCGCCCAACTGGCGCCTTCACCTTCCGCAAAACTGTCGTGGTTGTTGTCTGCAAAGCCTTCACCTTCGAACAATGGGATGACAGGATCGCCATGCAGGGTTTGCATCAGGTAATCGCGCAGACCTGCCTTGTATTGCCAAGTTTGAGTCTCTTTGGATTTTTCGTTGACGAGCGTCACGGAGACCCCCGGCATGAGCACAGCTTTGCTTCGCAGCAAATGCGTGAGCTCAGTCATGGGCAGAACACTCGATTCAAAATACTTGGCATCAGGCCACACCCGCACAGTGGTGCCTTGCTTGCGATCACCCTCGCCAGCTTTGCGCGTTACAAGTTGTTCAATGACATCACCCGCAGAAAACGCCAATGCAGCCACATGCCCTTCACGATAGCTGATGGCTTCCAAACGCTTGGCCAAGGCGTTGGTCACACTTACCCCCACCCCATGCAAGCCGCCCGAGAAACTGTAGGCGCCTCCGCTGCCTTTGTCGAACTTACCGCCCGCATGAAGTCGCGTGAACACCAATTCAATGACTGGCGCTTTTTCTTCGGGATGCAAACCAAATGGAATGCCGCGACCGTCGTCCTCAATGCTGACCGACCCATCGGTATGCAGGGTGACTTTGATTTTTTTACCGTGCCCTGCTAGCGCCTCGTCGGCCGCATTGTCTAGCACCTCTTGAATGACGTGCAAGGGGTTGTCGGTGCGGGTGTACATGCCCGGACGTTGCTTGACGGGCTCTAAGCCTTTCAGGACCCGAATCGAGCCTTCACCGTATTCAGGTGATGATTTTGCAGTGGTTGTTGTAGCCATGGGCGCAGATTGTAGTGTGAATTCACGCAAAGTACTGGATAAATTTACAGCTACCTCAGTCAGAAGACTTCACAATCGTGCATCATGCGTGGCACACGGCTTTTCGGCGAATGAATTTCATCAGGAGTATTGAGACGATGCACGGCATAGAAGCCCCTTCCCTTTGGGTTGAGCGATGGTCTCATTTGGCCAAACCCCAAAGTCAGGTTTTGGATCTGGCTTGTGGCGCAGGCAGGCACATGAAGTTTTTTCATGGTCTGGGGCACCATTGCACAGGCGTCGACCGCTCGAGCGAGGCCTTGGCGCAAGCTTGCGCCTATGGTCAGGTGATCGAGTCCGACATAGAAGGTGGCCCCTGGCCATTAAGCGGACTGACCTTTGATGTGGTGGTGGTCACCAATTACTTGTGGCGCCCCTTGATGCCGCGCATTTTGGAATGCCTGGCACCCGAAGGTCTTCTCATTTACGAGACCTTTGCGCTAGGACACGAAAAAATTGGAAAACCTTCAAGGCCCGACTTTTTGCTCCAACCTGGCGAACTGCTCCAGACCTGCGCTTCTCTTCGCGTCATTGCATACCAAGATGGATTTTGGGATTCACCCGCCAAATTTGTTCAGAGAATTGTGGCCGTTCACCAAGTCAATGACTTGGCACGTCCGTTTTGGCTTAGCAGTCGTTAGAATGGTCATTTGTCGAACATTTCATTCGCTATGACGAAATCTTTTCAACCCATTACTGGCAGCATTCCCGCCTTGGTCACTCCCATGTTGGAGGACGGTTCTGTCGATTACGCCGGCTTGCGAAAACTGATCGATTGGCACATCGCAGAAGGCACCGATTGCATTGGCGTGGTGGGCACCACAGGTGAGTCGCCCACAGTCAATGTCGAAGAACATCGCGAAATCATTCGCGTATCCGTAGAACAAGCCAAAGGCCGAGTGCCTATCATGGCCGGTTGTGGCGCTAACTCTACCGCGGAGGCCATCGAATTGGCCAAGTTTGCCAAAAGTGTTGGGGCTGATTGCCAGTTGCAAGTTGTGCCTTACTACAACAAGCCAACGCAAGAAGGCTTGTACCAGCACTTCAAGGCCATTGCAGAATCGGTCCCCGATTTACCCGTCATTTTGTACAACGTACCTGGCCGATCTGTGGCCGATATGCTGCACGATACTGTTTTGCGTTTGGCACAAGTGCCCGGCATTGTAGGCATCAAAGAAGCCACCGGTAACATTGAACGCGCACAGTGGCTCATTCGCGATCTGCCCCAAAAGTTTGCAGTCTATTCTGGTGATGATCCAAGCGCCGTAGCTCTGATGCTCTGCGGAGGTAAAGGCAACATCAGTGTGACAGCCAATGTAGCACCTCGTTTGATGCATGAGTTATGCGTCGCCGCCATGGCAGGCGATGTTCAAAAAGCCATGGAAATTCAATTCAAATTGATGCCTGTTCACAAAAATTTATTTGTTGAAGCCAACCCTATTCCCGTGAAATGGGCCATGGCCAGAATGGGTTTGTGCGGCGGGACATTGCGCCTGCCAATGACCGAGCTCTCAAAATCTCAGCAACCTGTGGTTGAAGCCGCGTTGCGTGCCAGCGAACTTATTTAAGGACAACCTCGTGAATCGATTTGCCCCATCTGCTCACCATTTAAGTGCAATGGCTTGTGTCTCAGCCCTCACATGCTTTTTATCTGGTTGCTCAACTTTAGAAGAAAGCAAAATTAATTACAAAAGTGCCAGTCAAGCGCCGACGCTTGAAGTTCCGCCAGATCTCACACAGCTAAAGCGTGACTCCAGATACCAGGTGGCTGGCTCGAACAGCGCATTGTTCAGTGCCGCTTCGGCGGCTGGTCCCACTCGCACCGCTCCTGATGCTGGCACTGCAGCCAACCAAGCGGGTGAAGCCCGCATTGTTCGCAGCGGCACCCAGCGTTTTTTGGTTATCAACAGAAGTGCAGATTCGGTGTGGGAGCCATTGCGTGAATTCTGGAAAGACAATGGTTTTGTGCTAAGTCTTGATCAACCAGAGCTGGGCATCATGGAAACTGACTGGGCCGAAAATCGCGCCAAATTGCCACAAGACTTTTTGCGAAAAACTATTGGCAGAGTATTTGACTCTTTTTACTCAACCGGAGAGCGTGATCGCTTCCGCACCCGAATTGAGAGAACTCCCAATGGCTTAGAAATCACTGTCACTCATCGTGGCTTGACTGAAATTTACACCAGCTCTATGAAAGATGCCACAATTTGGTCCCCCCGAACATCAGATCCTGAATTGGAAATTGAATTTTTGCATCGCCTCATGATGAGATTGGGCGGCCAAGGCCTCTCGATCAATGCTGCATCTACCTCAGCCGCCAGTCCATTTAAAGCAGCGTCTTCTGTTGCAGTCATGCCTGCCGACGTGAAGGTGATTAAGCAAAACAATTTACCTGCGATCGAAATCACCGACAGCTTTGAACGCGCATGGCGCCGGGTCGGTGTGGCCATTGATCGCACTGGCTTCACGGTTGAAGATCGTGATCGTGCTCAAGGTGTATTCTTTGTGCGCTACGCACCACCTGGCGCTACAGGCAAAGAACCAGGCTTCTTTGCCAAGCTTTTCACAAGTGACAAAGTCATTCCCACACTGACCAAATACCGCATTGCTGTGACCAGCAAGGGGGATGTTTCAACGGTGATGGTTCAGGGCGCTGATGGCATTCCTGAAACTTCCGCCAATGCAGACAAAATCATCAAGCTTTTGGCTGATGAAATCAAATAGCTCCCAACGCCCTCCCAGGCCCACAAAGTCAGGGCGAAAAAAAACCCCGCATTGCGGGGTTTTTCTTTGACTGCCAAGAATTACTTCTTAGGAGCTTCTGCGGGCGCAGCAGCAGGTGCTGCGGCTGGTGCAGCTGCAGGCGCAGCAGCATCAGCTGGCTTAGCATCAGCAGCAGGCGCTGCAGGAGCGGCTGGTGCAGCAGCAGGCGCTGGTGCGGGTGCAGGTGCAGGAGCTTCTTTTTTACCGCAGGCAGCCAAAGCAGCAGCAGCGATGATGGCAGCCAAAACGAGGGACTTATTCATGATTATTTTCCTTAAAGTTAGTGAAAAAACAATTTCCGGGAAATTGTCATAAGGGCTAGATACCCCTGTTGACAGAACAGCAAGCACTCGAGCTCTTACTGTCCAGCCTCAAATTATAGCTTTAATCATATCAACCCCTTTCCTAAAGAGGCCGAGGATTGCCACCACCCTTCTTCCCACCAAGCCTGCATCAATTGCGCAGCGTCCTTGCTCAGGCCCTTAGACTCATTCGCACTTAAGAACTTTTCATTGGCCAACTTTTGGAGCAATTTGGCGTCTCTGCCTGCTGCACGAAAACTCTCGCCATTGATGAATATATGCTTGGCATCAAACAACATTTTGGTTCTTCGGTCTAAAGAGACATCGCATGGCCAAGAAAAAGTATGCAAGATATCCTGATCTGGAGAATCGAACCACACATTGGGTTTGGGCTCTGTCAATGCTTCTCCCAGCAAGCAATTCAACATGTGAGGGTCTTTGAGCGCTTTGGCAACTGATTGAGTTGCAAAATTTTGCAGAGCAGCAGGAATACTAGCGTCCTTGATAGCGGCTGCTTGACAGGGGTCTTGGTAAATCACATCGAAATTTGAGCCTGCATTTTCAGCCATCTCCTCGGACAAGCCCATCAATAACTCACTGGCCAACTCGGCACTGCGTGGCACCTTAAAGCCGATTGAATAAGTCATGCACTCACCCACCGCAATACCATCATGGGCGTAGCCTGGGGGCAAATAAAGCATGTCACCAGGATTCAACACAAACTCAGCTTCAGGCTTGAACGATTTCAAAATTTTAAGTGGCACGCCTTCTTGCAACTCAAACTTTTTCTGCCGCCCAATTCGCCACTTTCTTTGGCCATGAGCTTGCAAAAGGAACACGTCATAGCTGTCGAAATGTGGGCCAACACCGCCCCCCTCGGTGGCATAACTGATCATCAAGTCGTCCAGTCGCGCATCCGGCACAAATCGAAATTGCTGCAAAAGGGCATGAACCGCATCGTTGTGAAGGTCTACCCCTTGAATCAGCACCGTCCAATCGGGCGTCTTCAGAGAAGGCAGACTTTTTCGGCTTATAGGGCCCTTTTTCAAGGTCCATTTCTCACCTTTTCGAACAATGTGGCGTGACTCAACCTCCTCACTTTCAACCATGTCCAGCAAGGCTGTTCGGTCGATCAAGGGCTTCATGCCCGGAATGGCTTGCCGAACGAGCAAGGGCTTCTTCTGCCAATGGCGTTTCATGAATTGGGCAGGGGTCAATCCCGCCAACAAGATCAAGGGTGTATTTTTTTGCATCATATTCAATTCAAAAACGATTTCAAAACTGCGACAATTCTCAGATGGATATTACTTCTCAATGTGTGGTCGAACTGACCTGGACGCTTAAAGATACTTTGGGCGAAGTTTTAGACGAGCTCGATGAGCCAGTTGCCTTCTACTTGGGTGGGCATGATTTGCTACCTAAGATCGAGGAAGCGCTTCAGGGCCATGCAGTGGGTGCCAAAGTCGATTTGCACCTTGAACCGGAAGATGCATTTGGAGATTTTGACGAAAACTTGCTCTTCTTAGAACCCCGGGCCCTCTTTCCCAAAGACATCGAGGAAGGCCTCACCATAGAGGGCAACGCATTGCCAGCAGGCTGCAACCCCGATGCACCGCGCAATGTGCTTTACACCATCACCGAAATTTACCCCGATCACTTGGTGCTAGACGGCAACCATCCTTTGTCAGGCATTGCTTTGCGCATTAGCCTCAAGGTGAATCACGTGCGCTTGGCCACAGACCAAGAGCAAGAAGCAGGTACCTGCGGTACTGGTTTTTTCAAAATTGAAATTGGCGACACGCCGGGATCGGCTGGCGGTTTGCTTCAGTGAGCTTCTATGAATACACTGTGGCTTATGTCTAATCGCCAGATTGGACAGATCGGTTTTTTATCACCGCTTGCCCGTTGAACCGTATCCACCTTCACCGCGCTCACTGGGTGCATCAAACTCTTTGACCACATTGAATGTGGCCTGCACCACTGGCACGATGACCATTTGCGCAATTCGTTCCATGGGTTGGATGGTGAAGGCCTCTTGACTTCGATTCCAACAACTGACCATGAGCGGACCCTGATAATCGCTGTCAATCAAGCCCACCAAATTACCCAAAACAATACCATGTTTGTGACCTAGGCCTGAGCGCGGCAAAAGCATGGCGGCATAAGCTGGGTCTTTGATGTAGACAGACAGTCCGGTGGAAATCAGTTGCCATGCATTAGGTTGCAGGGTGATAGGGGCGTCTAAACAGGCCCGCAAATCAAGGCCGGCACTGCCTGGCGTAGCGTATGCAGGCAATTGATCAGCCATGCGGACATCTAAAATTTTCAAATCAACATTCATCGTCGAGAGATCCAAATTGAGGCGGCATTGAGTGCCTAGAGCCGCTTAAGTGCGGGAATGATATTGGCGAATTCGAACCGAAATTTCTTTCACCAAATCTTGCGCCAAATGGGTCTTGGAGTTGCGCGGCAACTCTTTGGCACCCTTTGCATCCACCAACAGCAACGCGTTGTCATCTTGACCAAAGGTGGATGGGCCAATGTTGCCAACCAACAAGGGCACATCTTTGCGCACCCTTTTGGCTGTGGCTTGGGCCAACAAATCGTGACTTTCTGCTGCAAAGCCAACACAAAATAAATCGCCACTTTGCGCGCGAGTCGATTTGGCCACAGCAGCCAAAATGTCGGGGTTTTCAATGAAATTTAATTCAGGGGTTTCGCCTGAGCCATCTTTTTTAATTTTGTGGTCAGCTGCATGGTCGGGTCGCCAGTCGGCCACGGCGGCGGCAGAAATGAATACCGTGGCAGATGATACGGTGCTCTGCACGGCGTCGCGCATTTGCATGGCGGACAAAACATCAACCCGGTGAATCCCCCGCGGCGTAGGCAAACTCACAGGTCCGGCAATGAGCGAGACTTTTGCGCCCGCCTGGTAGGCGGCCTTGGCGATGGCAAAGCCCATTTTCCCGCTCGACAAATTGGTGATTCCTCGAACAGGGTCAATGGCCTCGTAAGTGGGCCCCGCAGTGATGAGCACATGCTGGCCTTGTAGCACCTTGGAAGTCCAAAAGGAGAGCAACTCATCCACAATTTCTTCGGCTTCAAGCATGCGGCCATCACCGGTTTCGCCGCAAGCCTGATCGCCTTGGCCCACGTTCAACACATGCGCGCCATCGGCCTTTAGTTGAGTCACATTTCGCTGGGTTGCAGGATGGGCCCACATTTCTCGGTTCATGGCTGGCGCCACAATCAGGGGCACAGTTTGAAGGGGCCGGGCCAAGCACATGAGGCTCAGCAGTTCGTCGGCCTTGCCGTGAATGAGTTTGGCCATGAAATCGGCACTGGCAGGCGCAATCAAAATGGCATCGGACTCGCGGCTTAAATTGATATGGGCCATGTTGTTGCCCTCGCGCGCATCCCATTGCGAGGTAAAAACAGGCTGCCCAGACAAAGCTTGCATGGTGACGGGGGTGATGAACTGGGCCGCAGCCTCGGTCATGACCACTTGCACCTTGGCCCCCGCCTTGACCAAGGAACGACATAACTCGGCCGCCTTGTAGCAGGCAATGCCTCCAGTAAGTCCTAAAACAATGCGTTTTCCGTGCAAATCGTTCATGTTTGGCAATGTAGCAGATCATGAGACCTTTATAATCTCGTTTTCCATCTCCCGGGTGCTTTGCATCTCGTCCTGGACATGACCAAATTCGTCTTCGTCACTGGTGGTGTGGTGTCTTCCCT
>CANHXV010000039.1 GCA_947464665.1 Comamonadaceae bacterium | reverse complement strand
TTTGCAGCAAGGGTGGGACTATGGCTCGAGTTTGAAATTGTTGGGGGTGCCTGTCCTTAGAGCTAGAGTCTTGGATCAAGGTCAACAAATTGCCCAAGCCCAGTTCATTGTCAGGAAGTGGGGCAAATTGGGTGCTGTCGCCCTTTGTACCCGCGGCCCCATTTGGTCTAAGTCCTTATCACCTGAAGCTGAATCCATCGTTTACAAAGCATTGAAGAAATCATTGCCGCTCACGGGTATTCGTTTCATGGCTGTCACGCCAGAAGTTCCAGAAGGAGAAGCACACGGCCTGCACCCCATGCGCAGAATCATGTCAGGTATGTCAACTGTCATGCTGGACATTGGTCAGCCTATTTCCGAGATGCGAACGCATCTTGAGGGACGCTGGCGAGCCAGCTTGGTGAGTGCTGAGTCAAGCACCATGACGGTTCACCGTGTGGGCACCAATGAAGGTCAGTACAGATGGTTGCTCGACAATGAAAAGCAGCAAAGGGTTGACAAGCAGCTTGAGGGTTTGCCGCTTCCTTTTTTTGACCTCTATGTGCAATCGCGCAAACAACCGGCGAAGAATATTTTGACGCTCAGAAGTGATTTGGGCAGAGATCGCATTGCAGCCATGATGTTTTTGATTCATGGCGAAGCGGCCACCTACCAAGTGGGTTGGACCTCAGATCAGGGCCGTGAGCTGAATGCACACCATTTGATTTTGTGGCGCGCGATTGAAGAGCTGCGCGAAAGGGGCGTCAGAATACTGGATTTGGGCGGAGTCAATACGATTCGAAGTGCAGGTGTCGCTAGATTTAAGATGCGCACAGGTGGCAAGATTCTGACCTTGGCAGGTACTTATATTTAAGCTTTTAAAGTCAAAAGAAATTTTATGTATCTACCTAAACAGTTCAATCATCCTGAACATGCCAGAAACATCATTTTGGAAAATCCATTTGCCAGTTTGGTTTCGAACGATGATGAAGGTTTTCCATTTGTCAGTCACATCCCCATCAAGTTGATGCCTCATGCAACCGATGCGCAACAAGACATGTTGCTGGGTCATGTGGCCAAAGGCAATCCACATGCTAGCTTCTTAACCAAGCGACCTGAAGTCCTTTTGACATTCATGGGGCCTCAGGCTTACATGTCGCCGGCCGTCTACCCTGATTTGATCAGGGTACCGACATGGAGTTATGTGGCCGTTCATGTCAAAGCTGAAGTTCGGATTTTGGAAGGCGAAGAGGCGAAAGATGCGCTCTTGAAACAATTGATTGCCGATCATGAACCAGCCTATGCGCAGCAATGGCGAGGTCTGCCAGAAACCTATACGCATCCCATGATGAATGCCATCGTGGCCTTTGAGATGAAGTTATTGAAAGTGCAGACCAAGGTCAAGCTCAACCAGCATCGCCCGGAGGCTCACGCTGCCATGCATGCTGCTTATGATGCTGGCAACGAATCTGAAAAAGCTTTGGCCCTTTGGATGCGGCGACTCGGATTGGTTTCATGAACACTGATTTACTGTGGATGCAAGCTGCCATTGAATTGGCCCAAGAAGCGGGGCAGTCCGGTGAAGTTCCAGTGGGTGCCGTGGTTGTTCGAGATGGCATCCTTGTTGGCAGAGGTCGCAACGGTCCTGTTGGCACTAATGACCCAACGGCCCATGCGGAAATCATGGCTTTGCGAGATGCTGCTAAAACAATTGGCAATTACCGCCTTGAAAACTGTTCGCTGTACGTCACATTAGAGCCTTGCACCATGTGCGCAGGGGCCATTCTCAATTCACGCATTTCTCGGCTGGTGTTTGGTGCGGCAGAGCCCAGAACTGGCGCGGCGGGCTCGGTGTTGGATGTCTTTTCCAATCAAGACATCAACCACCAAACAGAGGTAACAGGCGGCGTATTCGCCCATGAATGCCGACAACTCTTGCAACAATTTTTCAAACCAAAGCGTGTCAATATGAACCCACTGCGCGAAGACGCCTTAAGGCCACCAGACGAATGGTTTGAGGGAATTCCTGATTACCCATGGACAGCTCACTATGTGTCAGACTTGCCGTCGCTGCAGGGTCTTCGTTTGCACTATTTGGACGAAGGTCATCGTGAACTTCTGAATGAGGGTCAAGATTCATTGAATCGCCAACAGATCACTTATGTGTGTTTGCATGGCAATCCTGCCTGGAGTTATTTGTACCGAAAGATGATTCCTACTTTCACAGCCCATGGCCACCGCGTTGTGGCGCCAGACCTCATAGGTTTTGGGAAAAGTGACAAGTTTAAAAAAGCCAGTCAACACAGCTTTGAATTCCACCGCCAAGTCTTGCTAGATTTCATTGAACGTTTGGATTTAAAGCGCATCGTTTTGGTTGTTCAAGATTGGGGCGGCATACTGGGTTTGACCTTGCCTATGGACATGGCCCATCGTTTTGCAGGTTTGCTGGTGATGAACACGGCATTGGCAACAGGCACTCAACCCTTGTCAAATGGTTTTTTAAGTTGGCGTGAATGGTGTCAAGCCAATCCTGACTTTGATGTAGCCAAGCTCTTTGCGCGGGGTAATAAACACATGTCTGATGCAGAAACGCAAGCCTATAACAGCCCCTTCAAAGACCGTGGCCATCGCACAGCACTTCATGCTTTTCCGCCCATGGTGCCTGAGTTTGAAAACAGCCCAGGCGCAGAAACTTCAAGACAAGCCCTTTTATTTTGGCGAGACCAGTGGCAAGGCCAAACCATGATGGCCATTGGTGTTCAAGACCCTGTGTTGGGAGAGCCTGTGATGCGTGAGTTGCAGCAAAACATCAAAGGCTGCCCAGATCCCATTCTGTTGCCGCAGGCCGGCCATTTTGTGCAAGAGCACGGCCAATTCATCGCTGAATCAGCTGTACAGTATTTCAAAGTTAGTACTTCATGAGCCACATCTACATTTTCTCTCCCTCTAGTGCAGTACGTGACAAGGCTGCTTTTAAGCGCGGCATCAAACGTCTTGAAGCTATGGGTCATGAAGTCCAAATTGACCCTGATGCACTGAGCAGTCACATGCGGTTTGCAGGCGATGACGAAATCCGTTTGAAGGCCATTGGTCGCGCTGCAGCCAGTGGCGCCAACATTGCCATGATTTCACGGGGTGGATACGGGCTCACGCGCCTACTGACACATTTGCCATACAAAGCCATTGCAAAATCAATTGACAATGGAACCCAATATGTGGGCTTAAGCGACTTCACCGCTTTTCAATTGGCAGTCTTTGCAAAAACACAGCGCATCACATGGCAAGGCCCTGCGCTTGGAGAGGACTTTGGACCAGAAAATGAACCCGATGACATCATGCAAGCGTGCTTTGATGATTTGTGTTTAGAGCAAGGGGAGGGCACAGGTTGGCGCATGCCTGTTGGGTCTTTGCAAAAAAATGTGAAGGTGAACAATGCCGTTTTGTGGGGCGGCAATTTGGCGGTGCTGACGTCTTTGCTGGGCACTCCTTTTTTTCCATTGATTAAAAAGGGGGTTTTATTTTTAGAAGATGTGGGAGAGCATCCTTACAAAATTGAACGCATGTTGACGCAATTGTTCAATGCCGGTGTTTTGCAAAATCAAAAGGCCGTTGTGTTTGGACAGTTCACATCTTATAAGTTGGTCCCTCATGACAAAGGATTTAAACTTCAAACGGTGATAGATCGTTTGCGAAGCCTACTCACAATTCCCGTTTTAACGGGCTTGCCGTTTGGCCACGTCAAAACCAAAGTACTCTTGCCTATCGGCGCCAAGGTCGATTTGGCGACCGAAGGCCGCGACGCATTGTTGGTTTGGGGACACATCTAATGCCCCAGAAATGAATTCGATGGAGCCTGTTGTTATTGCTTGCCATTTTGGCCATTGTCTTGTTTCTTTGATTAATATTGAATAGATCAATTCTTTACTTAACATAATATACATCGTATGAAGTTTATAAGACGTGTTTGTAAGGCACTAAAGCCTGTTCAATCGGCTGTAGCCTTCCGAAACGTGTGTCTCTAAAGCTGACTTACTTCGGCTTGCTATTGGCTTCTTCCGCGACCCTAGATACAGATTGCAACAACTTAATCGATTCGGGTCGTCGTCCTTGAACTGCAAAATCCAATGCAGTCAATCCCAATTGATTTTTCAATTGATGATCAGCACCCTCATTGAGCAACAATTGCACCGCTTTTTCATTGCCATAACGTGAAGCCATCATCAATGGCGTTGTGCCATTGGGAGATTCAGCATCAATGTAGGCGCTTTCCTCCAGTAACAGTTGAATGATGGCCGTGTGTCCACCTGTTGCCGCGTAATGCAATGGCGTCCAACCAGGATGATTGATGTCTGCATCGCGTTTGATGAGCATTCTGACGAGCTCTAGTTCGCCTTTTAAGCAAAGCAGCATCAAGGCGGACTCGCCATGGCTGTTGAAAACATTTAACTTGAGCTTGGGTTGCTTAGCAATCAGCTCAAATGATTTCAATGAACCATGCCGTAGAGTGTTCAGAATGGCGGGCTCTCCGTTTAAATCAACCGTATTCGGGTCAAAACCACGCACCAACAAGCTAGAAATAACTTTAACTTCATCATTTTTGATGGCAATGAAAAAGTCCTCGTACGAACTTGCATAGCCGAATGTGGCATGAAAAAATAATCCAATATAAACAATGTACTTGTATTGTTTTTTAAAGTATTTTATTAGCATAAATCGCAGACTAACTGGCCTGTAACTTAGGGAAAAGTCGGTCAAAATTGGCGCTTGTCAGATCACCAATTTGCTCGGGTGTCATTCCTTTAAGTTCAGCCAAAATCTTGGCCACATAAGGAACATAGGAGGGGTTGTTGGTCTTGCCACGGTAAGGGACAGGCGCCAAATAAGGGCTGTCCGTCTCAATCAGCATTCGATCAAGGGGCATCCATGCCGCCACATCCCTTAATTCTTGGGCTGTTTTAAAGGTCAAAATACCCGAAAAGGAAATGTAAAAACCCAAATCAAGAGCGGCTTTAGCCACTGCCTGACTTTCAGTGAAGCAGTGAAACACGCCACCGGCACTGCTTGGGTCCCCTGCTTCACCCTCTTCTTTCAAAATGCGAATCGTATCGTCGGATGAAGCGCGGGTATGAATCACCATGGGAAGCTGAATTTGGCGTGCAGCCCTGATGTGGTTTCTAAAGCGATCACGCTGCCATTCCATGTCCTCAATGGAGCGGCCCCCTTTGCGTTCTGACATCTGATAGTAATCAAGCCCCGTTTCTCCGATGGCAATGACACGGGACATTTGTCCCTTCTCTACCAAATCTTGAACCGTAGGTTCGTAAATATCTTCATTGTCAGGATGCACGCCAACGGTGCTCCAAAAATTATCATAAGTCTTAGCCAAGTGGTGCACCTGGTCAAACTCTTCGATGGTGGTGCAAATGCACAAAGCACGTGTGACCTGGGCGTCCTGCATTTTTTGGCGAATGTCTGGCAACTGCCCAAGCAGCTCAGGAAATGAAAGATGACAATGAGAGTCGGTGTACATATTAGGTGGCGCTGTTCATGACTTCGCGTGCTTCAGTGCAAAGCGCTTCAAGCATCAGGCCCGCATTGAAAGGATGCTCAGAAGTTTTCGCCGCTTGAGACAAGCGTTTAAACCAAGCAGTCAGTTGGGCAGAAGAAACTTTCAATTTGGGCAGATCGGCTTCGTTGAAATAGCGCAAGCTGGCCTGCGTTTGCAGCATGAGCAAATCGTGACACAGCTTTTGCAAGGCATCAATCACTTCTGAAGGTGGCAAATCGGAACAATAACTTGAGTCTCCCGTCATCATGGCTTTAGGGAACTTGGACCACCACGGCATGGTCTGACCCAAACTGCGCTGCTTCAACACTTCATCGGGCCGGCCGCCGGCCGCTTTGAGCAACACATGCGCGTCCTCAGATGAAAGGCCTTGACCTTGAAGCCAAATCACAGCTTCTGGCGTCGAAGGCCAAGTCATGGTGTGACTCAAGCAACGGCTTCGAATGGTGGGTAGCAATTGATGCGCTGCTTCTGTAGCCAACACAAACTTCACGTCGCCAGGCGGCTCTTCTAAAGTTTTCAGCAAGGCATTGGCAGTGACATGGTTCATGCGCTCGGCAGGAAATACCAAGACCGCTTTGCCCTTGCCTCGTGCATTGGTGCGCTGTGAAAACTCAATGGCATCTCGCATGGCATCGATGCGAATTTCTTTGCTGGGCTTGCGTGTTTTATTGTCAATTTCAGACTGCGATTTTTCGCTCAACGGCCAACCCAAATCAAGCAAGATAGTCTCTGGCATGAGCACAAATAAGTCGGCATGCGTATGCACACTGAGGGCGTGGCAACTGCCGCATTGCCCACAGGCGCCATGTGTCAGGGCATTCTCTGAGTCACACAGCCAAGCACTGACCATGGCAGAGGCCAAATCGTATTGACCCAATCCAGAAGGGCCTTGTAGCAGCCACGCATGGCCTTTATGCGAAAGCAAAGCCAGCGTTTGTTTTTGAATCCAGGGCGATAAATCAATCATTTGGCATAGGCCGTTTCAACGGCCTTCAAAACATCGGCCCAAACTGCATCGCGCGATTGGTCGGCAGAAATTTGCGCAAATCGCAAGGGCGCGTCTTGCATTCTTTTGGCGTAGCCTTTCCTCACTGCCTGAAAGAAAGATTGAGGTTGAGATTCAAATTTATCAGGAACACGCGCAGAACTTAAACGCTCAGCTGCCACAGAAGGTGGCAGGTCAAACCAAATGGTCAGATCGGGTTGACGAAGTGAGCTTGCCGGCACCTGTTGCACCATCTTTTCGAGCACTTTCAACACGTTCCAATCAAAACCGCGACCACCTCCTTGGTAAGCAAAAGTAGCATCAGTGAAGCGATCGCACAGAACCACTTCACCTCTTGCCAGTGCAGGTTCAATGACATGGATTAAATGTTCACGTCTGGCTGCAAACATTAGCAAGGCTTCGGTCAATGGGTCCATTGTTTCGTGCAATGCCAGCTCTCGAAACTTTTCGGCCAAAGGCGTACCACCAGGCTCACGCGTCAGCGTGACCACATGGCCGCGGCTTTTGAACCATTGGGACAAGCCCTCAATGTGGGTTGACTTGCCGGCTCCATCGATACCTTCAAAACTGATAAACCAAGCGTGGCGCATGAATCAGGGGTCCTGTTTGGAAATTCCGCGTTGGTATTTGTTCACCGCGTTATTGTGCTCGTTCAACGACTGGCTGAAATGGCTACTGCCATCGCCTTTGGCTACAAAATAAAGAAAGTTGGAGGATGCAGGTTCAATGGCAGCCTTCAAAGCAGCTTTCCCTGGCATTGCAATCGGCGTGGGCGGCAAGCCTGCACGCGTGTAGGTGTTGTAAGGGGTATCGGTGCGCAAATCTACGCGTCTTAAATTGCCATCAAAGGCATCGCCCAAACCGTAAATGACGGTGGGGTCGGTTTGCAATCTCATGCCAATTTTGAGTCGGTTGTGAAACACGGATGAAATCAAAGGACGATCGCTGGCACGGCCTGTTTCTTTTTCAACAATACTGGCCAGAATGAGCAGGTCATCCGGACTGTCGAGTGTAAAATTAGTGGGCTTTTGTGCCCATGCCTTGGCCAACTGTCGGTCCATGGCTTTAAGTGCGCGGTTCATCACAGCCAAATCGCTCGAGCCTTTTGAATAACTGTAGGTGTCAGGATAGAAACGTCCTTCGGGATGCACATTGTGACGGCCCAATTGCGCCATGATTTGATCGTCCGACATGCCTTGAGTGTTACCTTTCAAGGTATCAGCCTTGGCCAAAGCTTGCTTCACCTGTTTGAAGGTCCAACCCTCAACCAGGGTGACATACCTCAAACTTTCCTCACCACGGGCTAGCATGTTCAGAACCATGCGCGGCGACATGTCTGGCGTGATTTCGTAACTCCCAGCTTTGATCGCACGATCTTGCCCCGACAGCCGAAACCAAAGCAGAAGCAATGGGGGGGATACATCGGCACCCGCATCAGCAATGGCTTGCGCGACGCCTTTGGGCGAGGTTCCCAACTCAATGGAAAGATCAAGCACCTGAGGGCTAGATAATGAGTTCAAAACTTGGGGCTTGAAACCCATCGGCAGTTGAAGCCAAGCTAAAGTTGTTGCCAATAGAGCCAAAATAGTCAAAGTCGAGAGGGTCAGAAGCGCCCCCCACGAGCGTTTATTTCGTGAAGTATGGCTTTTTTGGGCTTTAAAAGCGGGGCGACTCAAACCTTGATTCCTTTGGGTTTCTCAGAGGAGATCATAATTCAGCCATGGACTTGATTGAACCCCATTTGAAATTCTCGCCTTCTGGCCTGTTGACGCCCCAACACTGGGGGCTCATTTTGGTCGAAGGCCCTGATGCCGGCACATTTTTGCAAGGGCAACTGACCAACGATGTCTTGCTATTGCCTGTAGGGCAAGCTCGTTTTGCGGGCTATTGTTCTGCCAAAGGCCGCTTGTTGGCCAGTTTTGTGGTGCTGAAATTAAGCCCAGACAAGTACCTCATGGTTTGCCACCAAGACTTGCTCCAAGCCATGGTCAAGCGTCTGTCGATGTTTGTGATGCGCGCCAAGCTGAAACTCAGCGATGCGTCAACTCTTTACGACATTCGCGGCCTGCTCGGTGAAACGGCGGAACTTGCCTGCCCAGCTCTAAAAGAAGCAGCCCCTTGGCACGCCTTGCAAGAAGGTGGAACTTTCTTTGTCAAATTGCACAATGCGCACATTGCGGAAACCGAAGTGCAACGGCTTATTTGGCTTGGCTTGAAAGGCGATGCATCAAGCACCGCCTTCTTAAACCACAAGCACCCCAGCATCACCGCGGAACAATGGTTGCTTGCGGAAGTCTTGTCTGGCATCAGCATGGTTCAAACGGCAACCGCCGAGGCTTTTGTGCCGCAAATGCTCAACTACGAATCTGTCGGAGGGGTGAGTTTTAAGAAGGGATGCTACCCTGGCCAAGAAGTCGTAGCCAGAAGTCAATTTCGCGGCACGCTCAAACGCAGAGCGTTCATTGTTTCATGCCCCGCGCCAATGCAGGTAGGCCAAGAAATTTTTTCCTCTGAGGATGCCGAGCAAGCGTGTGGCATGGTCTCAAGTGCCAGCAAATTCGAGTTCCTTGAAGGGCAAGCGCCCGAGTGGTGGGGCATTGCTTCATTGCAAATCAGTGCGACAGAGCATTCACTTGAACTAGGCAGCGCAGGTGGGCCTAGCCTGATGCTCAAGTCTCTCCCCTATCCTTTGTTAGAAGACCTTTAAGCGGATTCAATGTAGTTTCAGCGTCATTTCAATGTGATCGATGCCAGCGTCGTCAAAGACGTCGCCATGCGATTTGAACCCCAGTTTTCGGTAAAAACCTTCGGCGCTGCACTGTGCATGCAAGATAACTTCATGATCGCCCCTCTGGCGAGCAACTTCAATGAAAGCTTCTACAAGCTTTCTGCCCAGATTGCCGCTTCGCAGTGGCTTTGAAACAGCCATTCTGCCAATTTTCGAGACATGGGTTTGCGCTTGCAACAAACGCCCTGTTGCGACACTTTGCCCGAGTTTGTTGAACACCACGGCGTGTAAAGCTTGATCGTCGAGTTCGTCCAATTCAAGTTCGACCGGAACTTCTTGTTCTTCCACAAAAACTTCATGCCGCAATGCGGCGGCCACGGTTTTCATGTCAGCCCAAGCGCCCATCTTGAGATCAACCACAGATTGACCTGCTTCAAAAATGAGCATGATGTGTCTCAGGGCTTCTGGAATGGATTTGGAAGTTTGTGTTTGGGGGTCGGCAAAAACATAAATTAATTCACCACTGATCAGTAACTTGTCACCCCTGAAGATGCCCGCTTCAAAGACCATGGACGATTTGCCCAGTTTGCTGCACTTCATGCCAATGCTGAGATCGTCGTCCATGACGGCGGACGCATGGTATTCCAGCGTGGCCTTTTTGACATACAACTCCCCCCCCAACAATTGAAAAGCAGTTTCATAAGGCAAAGCCAAGCGCCCCCAGTAGGCCGTGACTGCTGTGTCGATATAAGTTAAATAATGCCCATTGAAGACAATTTTTTGCATGTCAATTTCGGCCCAGCGGACCCGCAGACGGTGGAAAAATCGGAAGTCACTTCGTTTCATGTCTCGGTTGTCTTTCTCAAAAGAGTGAATACAAATTCAAGGCTGTGGGCTGAAGGCGCGTTTCAAGGCATAGCCTGCCTCTTCGTGTGCGCGGCGCGCTTCTGGAATGACCCGCCCCATGTTGACAAAACCATGCACCACGCCATGGTAAATCTGCAGGTCAACGGCGACACTTGCCGTTCGAAGCAAGTCAGCGTAAGCCACACCCTCATCGACCAAAGGATCACATTCTGCCAAACCAATCCAGGCAGGTGCAAGACCTTCATGCCGTTGCGCCAACATGGGTGCAAAGCGCCAATCGTCTCGGTCTTTGGCGTCAATATAGTGGTTAAAGAACCAATCGACTGTAGCCTTGTCGAGCATAAAACCTGATTCGTAAGTGTGATGAGAGGCACTTTCTTGGCGCGCAGCAGTGCCTGGGTAAATCAACAACTGCAGAGCAAGTTGCAAGCCCACATCACGTGCTTGAAGCGCACAAACGGCGGCCAATGTACCGCCCGCACTGTCTCCGCCCACTGCCAAAGCGTTGGGATGCAAGCCCAAAGAACTGACTGATTCAGAGACCCACTTCAGCGCATCCCATGCATCGTTGGTAGCAATGGGAAATCGATACTCAGGTGCCAAACGATAGTCAACGGAAATCACAGCGCAGTGGCCAATGCGCGCTAATTCTCTGCACAAAACGTTGTGCGTTTGAATGCTGCCAATGGTGAAGCCTCCGCCGTGAAAATAAACCAAAGTCGGCAAGCCCTGTGTGGCGGATCTCAAGTTGGGTGCAAACAGTCTGGCTTTAATGAAGTGGCCATCGCGCGTGGGTATTTTGAAGTCTTCGACGCGCGCCATTCGGGGCTCTGGCAAGTCCAAGATGCTGGCTGACATTTCATAAAACAAACGCGCTTGTTGGACATTTAGCATCGACATAGGCGGGCGCCCTGCCCGCTGGATGTTGGCCAAAACCAATCGCATGGCATCGGTCAGTCGGCTGTGGGGGTTGCGCTGAGAACTCATGGTGACTTTTTTATCGCCAATGTGACTTTATGAGGGTTGTGGAGGCTGACTTCAAGCACAGCATGCATTAAAGTTGACTTCAATCCTAACGCATCATTCAAACTCATTATGGCCTTCATCAATTACGTTACTCAAATTCAAATCGATTTCGGCGCTATTCAGCTATTAAAGCAAGAGTGCGAACGGGTCGGTATTCACAAGCCCCTGATCGTCACAGACCAAGGGGTCAAGGCTGCAGGTATATTGCAAAAAGCTTTGGATGCGCTTCCAGGTGTTCAAGTGGCGGTGTTTGACCAAACCCCCTCCAACCCCACAGAGGCGGCGGTCAGGGCTGCCAGTGAGGTCTACATGGCCAGTGGTTGCGATGGCTTGATTGCCGTGGGCGGTGGATCTTCCATTGACTGTGCCAAATGCGTGTCCATTGCAGTTAGTCACGAGGGGCCCATGAAAACCTATGCCACCATTGAAGGCGGCTCACTCAAAATTACGGACCTAGTAGCCCCCCTCATTGCAGTTCCGACCACCAGTGGCACAGGCAGCGAAGTAGCGCGTGGTGCTATTTTGATTGTGGACGATGGCCGTAAATTGGGCTTTCACTCTTGGTTCATTGTGCCTAAAGCGGCCATTTGCGACCCCGAGTTAACCTTCGGCTTGCCCCCCGTTCTCACGGCGGCCACCGGTATGGACGCCATTGCCCATTGTATGGAAACCTTCATGGCGGCCCCTTTCAATCCTCCCGCCGATGGCATTGGTTTGGATGGCTTGCAACGCGCTTGGGCCCACATCGAACGAGCCACTTTAAATGGCCAAGACAAAGAAGCCCGCATGCACCTCATGAGTGCCTCGATGCAAGGTGCCATGGCTTTTCAAAAAGGTCTAGGGTGTGTTCACTCTCTGAGTCACAGCTTAGGCGGCGTCAACCCCAGACTGCACCACGGCACTTTGAATGCCATGTTCTTGCCAGCAGTGGTTCAGTTCAACGCCAGCGCTGAATCGGTTCAAAAAGAGAATCGTTTAAACCGCATGGCGCAAGTCATGGGGCTAAGCTCTGGCTCTGACATTCCTCAAGCCATTCAAGACATGAGTGCCAGATTGGGATTGCCAAACGGTCTGGCAGCCATGGGGGTTACAGCGTCTATGTCTGATGCCATCATCCACGGCGCTATGGCCGACCATTGCCACAAAACCAATCCACGCATTGCCACTCCCGAGGAATACAGAGAGATGTTGGCGGCTTCTATGTAATCAGAGGTCTTGGACCTCTGACAGCTGAGGCTGACGAAGCCAAGCTGCAAATTCATCCGCCATTTGCTCGCTGGCCGACACCGCGGCTTGCCAAACTTTCACACGCGATTGCAAATCTTGGCCGTAAGTTGAAAAGTCTTGTCGATCAGGCAACTTGCCGTTAGGCAATGTTTTCACCCATTCTGGATTGGGTGCCAAGACCACCGTGTTGTCTAAAAATGATGAGGCCTTGTGCCGCCATTTCAATTGTTTGTCCAGCCAACCAGGCACCACAGATTTTTGAAAATGAGGGTACAAAACAAGGCCACTTTGCTTAGCACTGAGTGCGCTCGTTTTCCAATCGAGGTGCAAGTGGTAATCCGTGATGCCACCATCCCAATAGGCGCCCGACGGGGCGCCTTCAATGTCGTGCACAGATTTCAAAACAAAAGGGATGGCGCAACTGGCTTGCAACACGTCCATGAAATTGCCAGGTGTCAATGACAAGTGGCGAGTCGGATAGTCATGCGTGCCAAAGGGCAAAGCACCGGACGAAGAAAATACAACACGCTCAAGCAAAGCGCCCATGGCTTTGCGGTGAATGACATTGCTTAAAAATGCGGCACCATAACCCAGCGGACTGAGCACAGCGTGCTCACGCTTGAGCAAACCTTTGCCGCGAGATGTGAGCACATGAAGTCGATAGCGAGGATGCGTTAGCAACGACTCAATGCTGCCACCGTAAAAAATATCCAAGTTCTCTCGAAATGAATCGCTCACTTGTTGGGCGCTTGGAAATTTCTCACCGGGCCTCAATTCGTAGTGCTGGTGAATGTAATCTTTTTCAAGCCTAAGCAACCCTGCTCGACTGTCTGGCATGCAAGCCGTGGCCATGCGCCAAGCGCCAATTGAAGCACCCACCAAATCGACTGGTTGCTGACTGGTTGGTAACCACTCGTTGAAAATAAAACGATCGAGAGGTCCTAAAATTAAACCTTTAGGCCCACCTGCGGCGGCAGGTATCACGCCAATGTCCGCGGCACTCAAACCATGTTGAGACAGCCGTTGCCTAGCTTGCGGACCTGCATAAATGCAAAGGGCTTTCACACCTTAAGCCTTGTTTTGAAGTTTGGCAAATGCAGAGGCCATGGCACTTTGTCCTGCGTTAACCGATTGCGCAGACCCTGACGAGCGATGGGTTTGTTGCCCCTGACGAGGACCACCCTCAAACCGATTTTCTCGGTTGCGTTGTGCATTGGCAGGTGCGGCATCGTTCAGTTTCATGGTGAGGCCAATGCGCTTGCGTGCCACGTCCACCTCGGTCACTTTGACTTTTACAATGTCGCCGGTCTTTACGATTTCACGCGCATCCGTGACGAATTTGTTGCTAAGTTGGCTCACATGAACCAAGCCGTCTTGGTGAACACCCAAATCAACAAAGGCACCGAAGGCAGCCACGTTGCTCACTGTGCCTTCTAA
>CANHXV010000038.1 GCA_947464665.1 Comamonadaceae bacterium | reverse complement strand
GGCAAGGTAGAGGGCTTGGTGTCTCCGGCTGTTTTGAAGGCCCTGCAAGCCAAGCGTTAAATTTCAGCCGCTTCCACCATGAAGCGAACTCGTTTTTGGCCTTGCCATTCGTCTACATCTAAACGGAATGCCAGTTTCACACGGGCTGGCAGAGGCTCAATTCGGCCAAACCAAATTCCATCCACCGGTTGACCTTGGTGTTTGAGTTTGAGCGAAAGGTGTTTTTCGCCCACCAGTCTTTGTGAAACGACCTCCACTTCTTCACTGAACAGGGGTGGTGCAAAACCCTGACCCCAAACTTCTTTGTGCATCACGTCAATGAATTCAATACGGCGGTATTGCGCTTCTAGAGGGCCGTCGGTTTCCAGCTTGCGTTGAAGGGTGGCAGGCGACATCAGTGCTGCGGCCACTTCCATGAAACAGGACTCAAACAACGCCAGATGTTCTTCTTCAATGGTGCAGCCTGCGGCCATGGCATGTCCACCAAAGCGCAGCAAAATTTGCGGGTGTTTTTTGGCCATAAGGTCAAGCGCATCTCGCAAATGAAAGCCTGGAATCGATCGGCCCGAACCTTTTAATTCATACTCTTTACCCGGCGCATTGCTGGCAGCAAAAACAAAGCAGGGCCGGTGAAATTTATCCTTGATACGCGATGCCACGATGCCCACGACACCTTCGTGAAAATCAGGGTCAAAGACGCAAATGGCTGGCGGCGGATCATCGCTGTCATCAAACAAGGATTCGGCAATGTCCATGGCTTGCTGGCGCATATCGCCTTCAATGTTGCGACGTTCCTTGTTGATCGTATCGAGTTGCCGGGCCAAGTCATCCGCTCTTGTCGCATCGTCGGTGGTCAGGCATTCAATGCCCAAGGTCATGTCTGACAAACGACCGGCGGCGTTGATGCGGGGGCCCAATGCAAATCCAAAATCAAAAGTGGTGGCTACTTTGGCTTCGCGACCAGAAGCTTTGAACAAAGCCAGCATACCGGCAGGCATTGAACCTGAGCGAATGCGTTTCAAGCCTTGGGCCACCAATCGGCGGTTGTTGTGATCAAGTTTCACGACGTCTGCCACCGTCCCAAGCGCTACCAAAGGCAGCAGTGCGTCGAGTTTGGGTTGTGATTCGGCCGAGAAAACACCACGCTGGCGTAACTCAGCGCGCAGGGCCAACAACACATAAAACATGACACCGACACCTGCCAATGATTTACTTTCAAATTCGCAACCTGGTTGGTTCGGATTCACGATGACCTCTGCATGGGGCAGTGTGGCCGCTGGCAAGTGATGGTCGGTGACCAAAACTTGCAGTCCTAAGGCCTGTGCTTGAGCAACACCTTCCATGCTGGCGATACCATTGTCGACCGTGATCAAAACATCTGCCCCTGATTGCTTCACGCGCTTTGCGATGGAGGCTGTCAGGCCGTAGCCATCAACCACGCGGTCGGGCACGATGTAGCTGACATTTTTTGCGCCGAGCATGCGAAGGCCGCGTACACCCAATGCGCAAGCTGTGGCGCCATCGCAATCGTAATCGGCCACGATGCAAAGGCGCTTGTCTGCGGCGATGGCATTTGCCAACAAGCGGGCTGCCTCTTGAGTCCCTTTCAAGGTGATGGGCGCCAACAACTTCGCCAGGCCATCGTCCAATTCTTCAGGACTCACAATGCCGCGTGCAGCAAACAAGCGTGCAAGCAAAGGATGAATGCCGGCCTGTTCCAGGGTCCATGCACTTCGTGGCGGCACGTCGCGCGTTAGTATTTTCAAACTCATGGGACTGAAACTCTGGAAGTCAGGGCACGCAATTCTTTGCTCACTGAAACAGCTTGAATCAGTCGGTGTAGCTTGTTGAACCACGAAAGAGGCTGCGGGCGATAGTGCCGCCAAGCTGTTTCACTGCAAAGGGTGAGAGAGATAGCCTGATTTTCATCTAATCTTTGGCACAAAGATTGGCACAGTGTGGCGTCAAGGTGTTCCCACGCTTGCTGCCACAGCTTGGCATTGTTGGGCTGCAAGGTTTCGCGTAAATCAAGTGCAACATCAAAGTCAGTAGCATCAGGATAGAGCTGTTCTAGACGGCGATGCAACCAAAAAGAATTGACGGTCCACCGCCCCTTCAAACTGCGCTCGTCGTTCACGGGGTGTTGGTACAGCAGCATTTGCATTTCACTTTGCAAGCGTTGTAATGTTTTGGCGCGCTGATGCTCTGGCATCCATGGCTTGATGTTTTGACCGACAACTCGGTCGATGCTGGCCAAGGGTAAGTCTTTCAACAGGTCGCCCGAAATGCGCCAAACCAAGGGACTTTCATAAACCACTTGGAGCCCGTCTTCCTCGAAATAGGGCTGGATAGCAGACAAGAGCTGTCTTGATTCGGCTTCGCTCAAAGCCAGCTCTTGGGGCTTCAGCAAAGTGACTTCGTTCATGCTGACTTGCCAGTGGCAAGGAGTCATGATGGCTTCTTTTCCCAATGATGGTTGGGCACCCACAAGCTGAGGGGCAGATTCATGGGGCATGAGAAACGCACTGCCCCCTTCAGGCGCGGTGTTTAATTTTGAGACGCATGCCATGCGCCTGAGTAGTTTTTGCAAATTGGGCAAATACAATGTGTCCAGTGCATGGTTCATTGCAACGCGGCAGTCTTCAGATTCAGGGGCCGCGTAGGCAATCACCCAATGGCGGGTGGGTGCTAGGTCCTCATTGACCTGAGGTGTTGCGGTGCTTGGTAAAGCTGCGTTCATGCCTCTATTGTCAGGGATGACACAATGTCCCTTTCAGACAGTCGGCTTGTGGCGCCATCAATGCCTTTGAAAGTGGCCTTTAATGAGTTTTGAATTTGCTTACGAGTGGGTGTTGGGTTGGCGCTATACCCGCGCAGGTCGGGCTACGCGTCGCAACGGCTTCATCTCATTTATTTCTGGGGTTTCCATGCTTGGCATTGGTCTTGGCGTGGCTGCCTTGGTCATTGTCTTGTCTGTCATGAATGGCTTTCAGAAAGAAGTGCGCGACAGAATGCTCAGCGTGGTCTCGCACATCGAAGTGATTTCTGCAGATGGCGGCGCCTTGGACGATGTGAATGAAACGCTACATCAGGTTCGCGCCAACCCCAATGTCATAGGGGCTGCGCCCTTTATCTCTGCCCAAGCCTTGTTGGCCAGAGGTGAGGAAATGAAGGGCGTTTTGGTTCGAGGCATTGACCCAGAGCTAGAACCTGGCGTGGTTGATTTATCCGTGGGCTCAGAGCTCAAAAATGCAGGAGTGCCTGGGATCAACGCATTGGTGCCTGGCAAGTTTGGGGTGGTCCTTGGCATTGATTTGGCCAGGCAGTTGGGTCTTCGAATCGGTGACCCTGTCACGCTCATTGCGCCCAATGGCCAAGTCACGCCGGCGGGTGTGTTGCCACGACTTAAACAAATGCAGGTGGTGGGTGTTTTCAATTCGGGCCATTACGAGTATGACGCGGCCTTGGTCATGATCCATGTGGCTGATGCTGGCAGAATTTTTCGCATTGAGGGACCGACAGGCATTCGCCTGAAAATCAAAAATTTGCATGAGGCCCGGGCTGTCGCGCGCGAGCTTGCACCCGCTTTGCCCGTGGGCATGGCTTTGCGCGATTGGACACAGCAAAACAAAACGTGGTTTGCTGCCGTTCAAGTTGAAAAACGCATGATGTTCATCATTCTTACCCTCATTGTGGCGGTGGCGGCTTTCAACTTGGTATCGACCTTGGTCATGACCGTGACCGATAAACGTGCCGACATTGCCATCTTGCGAACGCTGGGTGCCAGCCCCCAAAGCATCATGGGTGTTTTCATGGTGCAAGGGGCCATGGTGGGCATCATCGGCACTTTGGGCGGCATGCTTTTAGGCTTGTTGATTGCTTTCAACATCGATGTCATCGTGCCCACTTTGGAAGCCATCTTTCAAGCCAGCTTCTTGCCCAAAGACATCTACCTCATTAGCCGCATGCCAAGTGATCCCCAAATGTCAGACATCTTGCCTGTTGTGCTTATTTCTTTGGCCTTGTCTTTTGTGGCAACGCTCTATCCCAGTTGGCGTGCCAGCCAAGTGAACCCAGCTGAGGCATTGCGTTATGAGTAAAGCGGCCCATCAACCGGTGCTCGAAGTACGCGGTTTAAGCAAGCGCTTTGACGAGGGCGGCTTAAGCGTCGCTGTCCTACAAGGCGTTGACCTCACCGTTCAGGCTGGTGAGACGGTCGCCATTGTGGGCGCTTCAGGCTCTGGCAAGAGCACTCTCATGCATTTGATGGGCGGCCTAGACACACCCACCCAAGGTCAGGTTCTGATGCAGGGCCAAGATTGGTCTGCCTTCAATGCCGCAGAGCAAGGTTCAAGGCGCAACAAGTCGCTGGGCTTTGTGTATCAGTTTCACCATTTATTGCCTGAATTCACAGCGCAAGAAAATGTGGCCATGCCGCTTTGGATTCGTCGTGATTTGAAGCAAGCAGCCAACGCCATGGCACTTGTGAGATTGACGCAAGTGGGTCTTGAAAATCGTGCTTTGCACCGGCCGGCCGAACTTTCGGGCGGTGAACGCCAAAGGGTAGCCATTGCGCGCGCCATGGTCACGCAGCCGGCTTGTGTTTTGGCCGATGAGCCTACCGGCAACCTAGACCGCACCACTGCAGAAAGTGTGTTTGATCTGATGTTGAGCACCGCAGAGAAACAAGGGACTGCATTTGTGGTGGTCACACACGACCCGCAACTTGCTGCGCGTTGCAGTCGCGTTCTTCGATTAGAAAAAGGCGTGCTACAGCCATGAGCATGCGCTGGATTGACAGCCATTGCCATTTAGACGCACCGGAGTTTGATTTAGACCGCAGTGCGGTCATGCAAAACGCACAAGCCCATGGTGTGGCTTGGTGCGTCATGCCAGCGGTTCAAGCCAAAGATTTTTTGTCGCTCCAAAAACTGGCTCAAGAATTTCACCAGCCTTATGCTTTGGGCATCCATCCTTTGTATGTGCCACAAGCTCAAGAACAAGACCTGGTATTTTTAGCGCAATGCATCGAGAATGCGCTGGCGCAAGATGCCGACGGGCAAAGGATGGATTCACGTTTGGTGGCCTTAGGTGAAATTGGATTGGATTTTTTTGTGCCGGCTTTGTCTGAGCCCGCCATGCGCGAGAAGCAAGAATTTTTCTACCATGCTCAATTGAAAATGGCACAAAAATTCAAATTGCCTGTGATTTTGCATGTGCGTAAATCGGCTGATGAATTGTTGAGGGGGCTCAGGCGCATTAGCGTGCAGGGCGGTATCGCTCACGCATTCAATGGCAGTTTTCAGCAAGCCAACACATTCATCGAGATGGGGTTTGCTTTGGGCTTTGGAGGAGCGCTGACCTTTGATCGCGCCTTGCAATTAAGGCGCTTGGCCACTGACTTGCCTCTTTCCGCTGTGGTGCTAGAAACAGATGCGCCCGATATACCGCCGCACTGGATTTATAAAACACAATCTGAAAGACAATTGAGTCAAGCGCTACCAAGTCAAGCGCGCAATGAGCCTGCTCAGTTGCCGCGCATAGGTTCTGTAATGGCTGCATTGCGAGATGTTTCTGCATCAGTCATTGCCAATGCAACGCTTGTGAATGCGCAGCGTGTTTTGCCACAGCTTCAATTTTTCAAATCCCCATGAGCAAACCTTTAACCCAGGCCCGAGAGCTTCCCGAAGTGAACTTCTCCGAAGATGGCGAGTCACGCTATTTGCATTTGGGAACGCCTTGGATTCAAGGCGCCATGAAGATCAAAGAGCCATTCGATTTGGACCTTGAATACATTCAACGCATGATGGTGGGCTTGCTTTTTCTAGAGAGCGCCTCGGTGGCAGGAAGGCATGCCATGCAGCTGGGTTTGGGCGCCGCCAGCTTGACCAAATTTTGTTACAAAAAGCTTCGGTGGACATGCACAGCCATCGAGCTCAACCCTGGTGTATTGCATGCATGCCGGGGCTGGTTCAAGTTGCCAGAAGATGGCCCGCGCATGCGGGTCATCATTGCAGATGCAGCTGAAGAAATTCAAAGCGAAGAGTGGTTGGGTACTGTCGACATTTTGCATGTTGACTTGTATGACCATGAAGCTGCGGCGCCGGTCCTAGACAGTGTGGCGTTTTACAAAAACTGCCGCGCGCTTCTCACTGATGAAGGCACAATGACGGTGAACTTGTTTGGCCGTACTTCGAGCTACGAAAAGAGCTTGGCCAAAATGGCCGATGCCTTCGGTGAAGATGCCTTGTGGGCTTTTAAGCCAACCCGTGAGGGCAACACCGTGGTGATGGCCCAACGCACGGCAAGCCGTCCCAAAAGAGATCAGTTGCTCGTAACAGCAGATGCCATAGAGAACAGATTTGGACTGCCCGCCATGAAATGGTTGAAGGTTTTTAAACCCTTGGCAACCTAACTTTTGGCTCAAATTGTCAAAAACCTAGGGTAAACCCAAGTGTTTGCCTTGTTTATCTCATGCCCTGTAGGTGAAACCCACATTCAAAAGTGGTGTGTTTAGGCAGAAAATCCGCCATCCCAATCTTTTTGGAGGAGCGTTCCTGTGAAAATCAAAAGTCAAAAAGACTTTTACTCCGGACTTTTGTACACCATCGTTGGTGCCGCATTTGCCTATGGAGCGACAAGTTACAACATCGGAACTGGTGCCCGCATGGGCCCAGGTTATTTCCCACTGCTATTGGGCTCTATTTTGGCCATCATTGGCGCAATCGTCCTGTTCAAAGCCTTGGTTGTTGAAACGCCAACTGGTGATCCTGTCGGCGCTTGGGCTTGGAAGCCTTTGTCTTTCATCATTTCTGGCAACTTGCTGTTTGGCGTGCTGTTGGGCGGCTTGCCAAGCATTAAATTGCCGGCCATGGGCCTGATCGTTGCAATTTATGGCACTACCTTGGTTGTCAGCTTGGCAGGTGACAAATTCAAACTGAAAGAAGTTTTGATTTTGGCAACTATTTTGTCTGTCATGAGCTACCTTGCCTTCATCATGCTGCTCAAATTGCAGTTCCCAGTTTGGCCTACTTTCATTGCAGGTTAAGGAGTATTCCAAATGGATTTGATCAATAACTTGTCATTGGGTTTTGGGGTTGCTTTCACCTTCCAAAATCTAATTTACGCTTTCATCGGTTGTTTGTTGGGTACGCTCATTGGTGTGTTGCCAGGCATTGGCCCTGTGGCCACCATTGCCATGTTGCTTCCCGCAACGTACGCACTGCCGCCGATTGCGGCCCTCATCATGTTGGCCGGTATTTATTACGGCGCCCAATACGGTGGCTCTACAACCGCTATTTTGGTGAACTTGCCAGGCGAGTCCTCATCCGTGGTCACCGTCATTGACGGCTACCAAATGGCCCGAAAAGGCAGGGCGGGGCCTGCGCTGGCTGCTGCCGGTTTGGGCTCCTTCTTTGCAGGTTGCGTTGGTACTTTGATCTTGGCTGCATTCGCTGCACCTTTGACCGAAGTGGCTTTTAAGTTTGGTCCTGCCGAGTACTTCTCCCTCATGATCTTGGGCTTGATTGGTGCCGTTGTTTTGGCATCTGGCTCACTTTTAAAAGCCGTTGGCATGATCGTGCTGGGCCTTTTGTTGGGCTTGGTGGGAACCGACGTGAACTCTGGTGTGGCCCGTTACAGCTTTGACATTCCTGAGCTCACAGACGGCATTGGTTTCATTACCATTGCCATGGGTGTGTTTGGTTATGGAGAAATCATTGCCAACCTGTCACAGCCTGAAGACAAACGTGAAGTGTTTACGGGCAAAGTGAAGGGGCTCTTCCCTACAGGTGAAGACTTCCGCAACATGATTCCTGCAGTTTTGCGCGGCACAGCCATTGGCTCGATGCTGGGTATTTTGCCGGGTGGCGGTGCACTTTTGGCTGCTTTTGCGGCCTACACCATCGAGAAGAAAACCAAATTACGTCCTGGCGAAGTGCCATTTGGCCAGGGCAACATTCGCGGTGTCGCTGCGCCAGAATCTGCCAACAATGCAGGTTCACAAACCTCATTCATTCCATTGCTCACATTGGGTATTCCACCCAATGCGGTGATGGCCTTGATGGTGGGTGCCATGACCATTCACAACATTCAACCTGGCCCTCAGGTGATGACCAGCAATCCAGAATTGTTTTGGGGTCTGATTGCCTCCATGTGGCTTGGCAATGCCATGCTGATCATTTTGAACTTGCCGCTCATTGGCATCTGGATCAAATTGCTCACAGTGCCTTACCGTTGGTTGTTCCCAGCCATCATTCTGTTCTGCGCCATTGGTGTTTACTCCACCAACAACAACACCTTCGACATTTGGATGGTCGGTGCCTTTGGCGTCATCGGTTACACGTTCATCAAATTGGGCTTGGAGCCTGCGCCTTTGCTATTGGGATTCATCTTGGGTCCCATGATGGAAGAGAACTTGCGCCGAGCACTGCTGCTGTCTCGCGGTGACTGGTCTGTGTTTGTCACACGTGGTTTGTCTGCCAGCTTGTTGGCAGCAGCGGCTGTGTTGCTCATTATCGTGCTGCTTCCTTCTGTGAAGTCCAAGCGCGAGGAAGCCTTCGTCGAAGAGTAATTCAGAAGTCCTTTTGACCCAAAACGGCGCCCTCGGGTGCCGTTTTTATTGGCAAGTCGCCACACGCATAGATGGATCTGACTTGAGGCCACAAATTTCCTGACACAATCACCCTTTCTACCCAATATAAGCTTCCCCGATCAATTTGGACAACACCATGAGTTTTGATTTCAGTACCCCTTATTCGTCTATGCGCTTGCCTTTGTTTGCGCGAAACATTGTGTCGACCTCGCACCCGCTGGCGGCCCAAGCCGGTTTGCGCATGATGCTGAAAGGTGGCAATGCTGTTGATGCGGCCATTGCTGCTGCTGCTGCAATGACGATCACGGAGCCTGTCAGCAACGGTCTAGGCTCTGATGCATTTTGTATATTGTGGGACGGCAACAAACTGCATGGTCTGAATGCTTCTGGACCCGCACCGCAGGCATGGACCCCAGAATACTTCCATCACAAATATGGCCAAGATGCCGTCAACCCCCCCAAGCGCGGCTGGGACTCTGTCACAGTTCCAGGTGCGGTGTGTGCATGGGCGGCCATGAGTGAGCGCTTTGGTAAGCTGCCTTTTGCCGATCTCATGGAGCCTGCCATTGAAATTGCAGAGCGCGGCTACCTGATGCCTGTGGTGGTGCAACAAAAATGGGATGCAGCAACGCCATTGCTGCAGTCTCTGCCTGGTTTTGCCGAAAGCTTTTTGCCATGGGGTCGTGCACCGAATGTGGGAGAGTTGTTTCAATTCAAAGCGGCTGCCAAAGGTTTGCGTGCCATTGCTGAAACCAAAGGACGTGCATTTTATGAAGGCGAAATTGCAGAAGCCTTGGTGCGCTTTTCAAAACAGCATGGCGGAGCTATGTCCCTTCAAGACTTGGCTGCCTACAGACCTGAATGGGTAGAGCCCATCGCGCAAAACTACCGTGGCTACACCTTGCATGAAATTCCGCCTAATGGCCAAGGCATTGCCGCCTTGATCGCTTTGGGTATTTTGGAAAACTTCGACATTGCCAGTATGAAAGTCGATGGCATTGATTCTCAACATTTGCAAATTGAAGCCATGAAGTTGGCTTTTGCTGACGTATACCGCTATGTGGCTGATCCTCGCTACATGGAAGTGACACCGGCGCAAATGCTTGACCCTGCGTATTTGAAGAGTCGCGCCAAACTCATTGACATGAAGAAGGCGCAAGATTTCAAAGCTGGCAATCCAGTGAAGGGTGGCACCATTTACCTGACGGCCGCCGATGAAAACGGCATGATGGTGAGCTTCATTCAAAGCAATTACATGGGCTTTGGATCGGGTGTGGTTGAACCTACTTTTGGTGTCAGCTTGCAAAACAGAGGTTTTGGTTTTAGCACCGATTTGAAGGGTGCCAATTCAGCCAATTTGGTCGCGCCTGGTAAAAAGCCTTTCCAAACCATCATTCCTGCTTTCCTGACACAAAATGGCCAACCCGTGATGAGCTATGGTGTGATGGGGGGCAACATGCAACCTCAAGGCCATATGCAAACCTTGGTGCGCATGCTTGACTATGGTCAAAACCCCCAAACGGCCTGTGATGCACCGCGCTGGCGTTACAACGCTGGCTTGTCCATCAATGCCGAATCCAACATGGACCGCAGCACCGTACAGGGCCTTAACAATTTGGGACACGAGCTTGAAGTCATCAACGATTCATACCAAGACTTTGGTGCAGGGCAGTTCATTTGGCGCATGGGTGATACCAAAGTACAAGGCTATGTTGCAGCCTCCGATCCAAGGCGTGATGGGCAGGCGGTCGGCTTTTGACGCAAACCCAAGCTTCCAAATTTTCGTCGGGGTTGTTGTTGGCCGCTGCGGGTTCAATCGCATTCAGCGGCAAAGCCATCATTGTCAAACTTGCGTATCGGCATGGCGTCGATGCCATCACCTTGGTGATGTTTCGCATGCTTTTTGCAGTGCCATTTTTCATTGCCATGGCTTGGTGGGCAGGCCGCCATCAAGCACCTCTGACGCGCAATGATTGGTGGGGTGTTTGGGGACTTGGTTTTTCTGGTTACTACCTGTCGAGCTACCTCGATTTTTTAGGCTTGCAATACATCAGCGCCTCGTTTGAGCGACTCATTCTGTATCTCAATCCCACCTTGGTATTGCTGCTGGGATGGGTGCTTTACAAACGCAAAATCACATTCCGCCAAGGGATGGCTATGGCTGTCAGTTACAGTGGCGTGTTGTTGGTGTTTGGCCATGAAGTGTCCTTGGTCGGTGACAACATTGCATTGGGTGCCCTTTTGGTTTTTGGGAGTGCCGTCACTTATGCCATCTACCTCACTTACAGCGGACAACTTGTTCAGCGCTTGGGTTCATTGCGTTTGGCCGGTTTGGCCACTACAGTGGCCTGTTTTTTTTGCATACTTCAGTTTGTCCTGCTCAAGCCGCTGTCTGCATTGAATGTGGAGCCTGATGTCATGTGGCTGTCTTTGCTGAATGCCATCGTCTGTACAGTTTTGCCAGTGCTCATGGTCATGATGGCGATTGAACGCATAGGACCTGGTTTAACTTCCCAAATTGGCATGATTGGTCCGTTGTCCACATTGAGCATGGGTGCATTCTTTTTGAATGAAACTTTCAATCTTTGGATTTTGATGGGTACTGTTTTGGTTTTGGGTGGTGTGTTTTGGGTCACCAAGGCACCCAAAGTGGTTGAACCACTGTGACCTCGGTGGTCTTGAGTTTTTAAAGGAGTCATCATGGATTTTGGAATTAAAGGCAAATGGGCTCTGGTGGGTGGGGCAAGCAAGGGCTTGGGCTGGGGCTGTGCACGTGCGCTGGCCTTGGAAGGTGTGAATGTGGTCATGGTGGCGCGTGGTGCCGAAGTTTTAAACCAAGCCGTAGCTGATTTGCAAAAAGAAGCGCCTAGCGTCAAGCTGCTGCCTGTGGCTGCGGACATCACCACGGAAGCTGGCCGATCCGCTTTATTTTCAGTGTCTGGGGGCCCTGGGCAAGACTTTGACATTGTGGTGACCAACGCGGGTGGCCCACCCCCTGGCGATTTCCGCAGTTGGGACCGCGATGCTTGGATCAAAGCCCTGGACGCCAACATGCTCACGCCCATTGAACTGATTAAGGCAACGGTAGATGGCATGGCGGCAAGGGGCTATGGCCGCATTGTGAACATCACCTCCAGTTCAGTCAAATCACCCATTGATATTTTGGGCTTGTCCAACGGCGCGCGAAGTGGCCTGACGGGTTTTGTTGCTGGCGTCGCACGCACCAAAATTGCGGCACAAGGCGTTACGATCAACAACATCTTACCTGGCAAATTCGACACCGATCGCATCCGCAACACGGTGGAAGCAACTTCGCAAAAGACGGGCAAATCGGTGGCAGAAATTCGCGCACAACAACAAGCGCAGGTGCCAGCTGGCCGTTATGGTACGCCGCAAGAATTTGGCGCACTGTGTGCCTTCATTTGCAGCCAGCAGGCCTCTTACATCACTGGCCAAAACTTTTTGACCGACGGAGGTGCCTATCCTGGCACGTATTGATTCATCGCCTCGAAGAAACCAAGATGCCACTCACGATGAGGCTAAAAGCCACCACGTGATAGATCTGGGGCATGTCGCCTAAGAAAAATGTCGACATGATGGCGGCAAGCAGCGGGGTGAGGTTGGAGAAGAAGCCCGCCATTGCTGGCCCCGCAGTTTGCACGCCCAAGCCCCAACACCGGTATGCCAGCACTGCGGGACCGATGGCCACAAAGGCGAGCGCTGCATAAAGGGGGGCACCCCAAGTGATGTGCGCATCGGTTAAGGCCCATTCAGCGCCAGAGAACAAGCCTGCCCAGCCTAAGCCAAATATCACTTGCGCCATGAGGAATGCAGCCCAATTGCTTCGAATCTCGTCGGGTTCGTTACGCTGCGTTAAGAGCCAGCTGTAAAGCGCCCAGCAGACGGTGGCCAGCAAAATATAAATGTCGCCCACCACAAAGCTCACCTGCAGCAGTTGCGCTGCATCGCCGCGCGACAAAACCACCAATACGCCTGCAATGGAAAGCCCTGCGCCCAGCCATTGGGCAGGCCGCACAGGCGTCTTGAAAAGCAAGGCGCCGGCGGCCAGCATGAAGACGGGTGTGCTAGCAGCGACCAAGGTCACGTTGAGAGGGGTTGAAGTTTGCAGTGCCAAATACTGCAGCGCGTTGTAGCAACCCACTCCCAACAAGCTCAGCAGAGCAAACCGGCGCCAGTGCGGCCATAAAGCACTTTGCGGTTTGAGTAAGTGCCAAGCAAAGGGGAGCAGTATGAAAAAAGCAATCACCCAACGTAAAAAATTGAGGGTGATGGGCGGCACCAAATCACTGACCAATCTGCCCACCACGGCGTTGCCTGCCCAAAGCAGAGGTGGAACGGTAAGCATGAGCGCTGTGCCAGGTGAGAGTTTTTGTGTCATGCCCGTGACTTTAACGGCAACGCAAGGGCTGTGTTGTCACGCAGGGTCATTCGATTCGTGGCAAAGTAGCGGTCAATGTGATTTTGGCTCACAAGCCGCACACCCCCATTTCAATTCCCTAGGAGAAACCCATGAGCTTAGCTGTCCAAATTGACCAAAACGGTGGTCCAGAACAACTCAAATTGGTCGATGTCACTGTGGGCCAACCCGGCCCAGGCGAAATTCGCATTCGCCACAAAGCCATTGGCTTGAACTTCATCGACGTCTATCAACGAAGCGGCTTGTACACCTTGCCCATGCCTTTGAAATTGGGCATGGAAGCCTCAGGCATTGTGGAAGCGGTGGGCGAGGGCGTGACACACCTCAAGGTGGGCGACCGTGCAGCCTATGCCAGCCAGCCCCCAGGCAGCTACTGCGAAGAGCGTGTCATGCCCGCCAAGTGCGTTTGCAAATTGCCAGACGATATTTCTTTTGAAACCGGCGCCGCCATGATGCTCAAGGGCCTAACTGCACAGTACTTGCTTTTGAAAACACGTCCCGTTGAAGGCTTGCAAGCCGGCGATCATGTGTTGTTCCATGCTGCAGCGGGTGGTGTGGGCCTGATTGCTTGTCAATGGGGCAAGGCTTTGGGTTTTCGGATGATTGGTACAGCAGGCTCTGACGCCAAATGCCAATTGGCCATTGCCAATGGCGCTGAGCATTGCATCAATTACAGCTCTGAAGACTTCTTGGCACGCGTGAAAGAAATCACGGGTGGAAAAGGTTTGAAAGTGGTTTACGACTCTGTGGGCAAAGACACTTGGGAAAAATCGCTCGACTGCTTGCGTCCTTTTGGGTTGATGGCGACTTTCGGCAATGCCTCTGGTGCAGTGC
>CANHXV010000037.1 GCA_947464665.1 Comamonadaceae bacterium | reverse complement strand
TTGATTTTGGTCACAGGCCCTACCGGCTCGGGCAAAACCACCACGCTTTATGCAGCACTGCAAAGCTTGGACGCTGCAGGCAGCAACATCATGACAGTGGAAGACCCCATCGAATATGAGTTGGCAGGCGTGGGGCAAACACAGGTTAATTCGAAGATTGATTTAAGCTTTGCCAAAGCTTTGCGTGCCATTTTGCGGCAAGACCCCGACATCATCATGATTGGTGAAATTCGAGATTTTGAAACCGCTCAAATTGCCATTCAAGCTTCCATGACGGGGCACTTGGTGTTGGCCACACTGCATACCAATGATGCCGTCAGTGCGGTCACACGACTCACTGACATGGGCATTGAACCCTTTTTATTGAGCTCCTCCTTGCTAGGCGTGTTGGCTCAACGCTTGGTTAGAAAAGTTTGCACAGCATGCCAAGGTCGCGGTTGTTCACAGTGCGGACAAACGGGCTATGCGGGCCGTACAGGCATCTTTGAACTGATGGTCACTGACGATAAGCTCCGCGCTCAAATTCATTCCAAGCAGTCTGAAGCCAGCCTTCGCGAGGGTGCGCTGGCAGGCGGCATGGTGTTGATGCGAGAAGATGGTGAACGACTGGTTCAATTGGGCATCACACGGCCAGAAGAATTGCTTCGCGTCACCCGCGATTGATCTCAACAGCTCATGCCAGCCTATTCTTTTGAAGCACTGCAAAACGATGGCGTCCTGCGAAAGGGCGTGATCGAGGCCGACAGCGCCAAAGCTGCGCGGGGTCAATTGCGCGCTCAGTCATTGGTGCCATTGGCCGTGCAAGCGCTGGCGCAAAGTGCTTCTGACAAAAAAAGCATTTGGCAAACCAACATCGGCTCTGCCAAATGTTTTTCTGCCAGTGCTCTGGCTGTTTGGACTCGGCAATTGGCCAGCTTGGTCGGCAGCGGATTGCCCCTCGAGCGTGCCTTGGCCGCTTTAAGCGATGAAGCCGAATCAGAAAAGCAGTCGCATTTGGTCGCCAATTTGAGAGCAGAAGTCAATGCAGGATTGGGACTGGCCAAAGCCATGGCGCAACATCCCCAAGAATTTTCAGCGCTGTACACAGCGGTCATCAGTGCTGGCGAGCAAGGCGGCAATTTAGGCGCGGTATTGGGACAACTGGCTGACGATTTGCAAGATCAGCAAACACTCAAAGCGAAACTCTTAAGTGCTTCTTTGTACCCCGCCATCGTAAGCCTCATTGCATTGCTCATTGTGATTTTTCTGCTCAGCACCGTGGTGCCACAAGTGGCGCAAGTGTTTTCGGGCAGCCAGCGCAAGTTGCCAGGACTGACGGTTGCCATGCTGGCCCTCAGTGATTTTGTGCGCAACCACGGTTGGACCGTAGCGCTGTTGCTGGTCTTGAGTTGGCTGGGATTTCAGCAGGCCATGAAGCAACATGCTTTGCGCTTGCGCTTTGATGCTGCTGTTTTGCGTTTACCCCTTTTGGGCCGATTGGCGACCGGCTACAACACAGCGCGATTTGCCAGCACCCTGGCCATGCTCACTGCTGCTGGTGTGCCCATCTTGAAGGCCATGCAATCTGCCGCCGACACGCTGTCCAATCAGGCCATGCGCGCTGATGTTCTTGACGCCTTGATCTTGGTGCGTGAAGGCGCCCCTTTGGCGATGGCCATGGGACAGAAAAAACGTTTTCCCAGTTTGCTCGCCATGTTTGCTCGCTTGGGCGAGCAAACCGGTCAACTGCCACTCATGTTGCAACGTGCGGCCCAACAACTTTCGGCCGATGTGCAGCGCCGCGCCTTGGCCTTGGCCACCATTTTGGAGCCCTTGCTCATTGTGGCCATGGGCGGTGTGGTCATGCTCATTGTGTTGGCCGTGCTCATGCCCATCATGGAGTTGAATCAATGGGTACGATAACCAGGAGCATGCCATGGCAGTCAGCCTAGACGGTCAGTTGGTCGTGGCGATTTCATCGCGCGCCTTGTTTGATTTCGAAGAAGAAAACTTGGTCTTCGAGCAAAGCGACGACCGCGCTTACATGAAGCTGCAATTGGAGCGCCTTGAAGAGCCTGCCAAACCAGGCGTTGCTTTTTCTTTGGTGAAAAAACTCTTGGCCTTCAACGATGCCACAACGCAACGGGTTGAAGTGGTCATCTTGTCGCGCAACGATCCTGTCTCAGGCATGCGCGTTTTCCGATCAGCACAGCACTATGGCTTGTCCATTCAACGTGGCAGCTTCACCCGCGGTCAGTCGCCGTGGCGCTATTTGAAACCCCTTAATGCCAATCTCTTTTTGTCCACGCATCTGTCGGATGTGCGCGCCGCCCTAGACGCTGGCGTTCCTGCGGCTCAGGTCTACCCCCATTCTGCGCATGCGTCCGAAGCACACCCGCATGAAGTGCGCATTGCATTTGACGGTGATGCGGTTTTGTTTTCAGATGAAGCTGAGCGTGTTTTTCAATCGCAGGGTTTGTCTGCCTTTCAAGCGCACGAACACGCCAAGGCCTCACAACCCTTGTTGGCCGGGCCTTTCAAGCCTTTGCTGGCCGCGCTTCACCGACTTCAGCAAGAAGGTACGCCAGCCATTCGGGTCAGGACTGCGTTGGTCACTGCCCGCAGCGCGCCCGCCCACGAGCGCGCCATTCGCACCTTGATGGAATGGAACATTGAGGTGGACGAGGCCATGTTTTTAGGCGGCTTGCCTAAAGGAGAATTTCTCAAAGAATTTGAACCTGACTTTTTCTTTGACGATCAAACCGGCCACATTGAATCTGCAGCGCAACATGTGCCGTCAGGGCATGTGGCCAGTGGCATTAGCAACCCACCCACAAGCAGTGCGCCACCTAGCGACGCTCAAAACTGAGCTTCAAGTTTCAGAAGAATTGAGCGGTGAGGGCTCTTCTTTTCTGCGGCCCTCTCGCCGTGCAATCCAAACGGTGGAGACCAGAATGACTGCAGCTCCTAGCCAAGTCCATTGACTTGGAAAATCGCCAAAGACCAGCCAGCCCAAAAGGGAGGCCCAGACCAAGTCTAAAAATCGAAGAGATTGCGTGGCTGAAATATCGGCCACACTGAATGCTTTGGTCAGGCTGTAATGGCCGATCGTGCCCAGCACGCCGGCCACCATAAAACCACCCCATTGCCACAACGTAGGCGCTTGCCAATTCATCAAAGCCAAAGGCAAACTGAACAAAGTCACTGTGATCGATTGCCACATCACGATGACACCGGGCTTCTCAGTTCTCGTTAAATGTTTGGTGATCAAAAAAGAGGCCGCAAACACAGGCGATGAGGCCAGCATGACCAAGTTGTACCACCCTCCTGTACCCGACAAGTTCGGCACCACCACCACCAACACGCCGGCAAAGCCAATTGCAGCCGCTATCCATCGGTCTTTGCGCATGGGCTCCCCCAAGAACCACGCTGCACCCAACATGATGAAAATGGGGCCTGTGAAACCAATGGCAGTCATGTCAGCCAGCGGAATTTGGGGCAATGCAACGAACCACAGCATCAAGCCAATGGTGTGGACGCCGCCACGCCAAAACTGACCCTTCATGTCGACTGGCACATAGGCGGCCAGGCCTTGGTGCCACAGCAAGGGCAACATCACGAGCAGGCCACAGAAATAGCGAAGGAATTGAGCCTCAAAAGGATCCATTTGCATGGAAAAGCTTCGGGCAATGCTATTGAGCAGGGAAAAAGCCAAACCCCCCAGCGCCATCCAAGCCATGCCCCTGACAGGTGCTGGCAAACGTTCAAAACGACGAGAGTTTTGTAAACGCGCGAGGGTTAAAAATCGCTGAAGCGAGGTGGGAACAAATCTGGGCACCCACGGACTATAAATGACGGCTGTCTGAAGCCAAGTCTCGTGGGTTACCCAATGCTTAACTGTTTTTCAAAGCCTCAATGCGCTCTTCAATAGGCGGGTGAGTTGAAAACAACTGACCCATGCCACCGGCGATGCCCATGGCCGCCACGCTCTTTGGCAGGTCAGCCGTGTGCAAACTACCCAAACGGGCCAGAGCGTTCATCATGGGCTGTTTGCGGCCCATCAACTCGGCTGCGCCTGCGTCTGCGCGGAACTCACGCTGACGGCTGAACCAAGCCACCACTATGGCTGCCGCAAAGCCCAAAACAATGTCGAGGACGATGGTGGTAATCCAGTAACCCATGCCAGGCCCTGTGTTTTCTTCGTCGTTTTTGCGCAGGAAGCTGTCAACCGCATAGCCCACCACTCTGGACAGGAAGACCACAAAGGTGTTCATCACGCCTTGAATGAGGGCCATGGTCACCATGTCACCATTGGCAATGTGCGCTACTTCGTGCGCCAAGACGGCCTCGATTTCATCGTGGTTCATGTTTTGCAACAGGCCCGTCGAAACAGCCACCAAGGCCGAGTTTTTAAAGGCGCCGGTTGCAAACGCATTGGGATCACCTTCAAAAATACCGACTTCAGGCATGCCAATGCCCGACTTATCGGCCAGTTTTTGCACAGTGTCGACCAACCACTTTTCGTCGGCATTGTTAGGCTGTGCAATCACTTGAACGCCAGAGCTCCACTTGGCCACAGGCTTGCTGATGAGCAATGAAATAAAAGCACCACCAAAACCCATGATCAGGGCAAAACCCAACAAGGCAGTTAAATCTAGGCCATTCGAAGTGAGGAAGCGGTTAACGCCCAGCAAACTGGCCACAACACCCAGCACCAACACCACAGCCAAGTTGGTCAGTACAAACAAAATGATACGTTTCATGAGGATTTAGATCCACCGCCCAGCGAAGGCCAAGCGCACAGACTGAATGTTAGGGGGCGCGCACGCAAAATCAAGTGCGTCCATTTAATTCCTCAAAATTGAACGGAATTAAGGGTGTCTCGCTGGGCGAAACACTTGGGGGTCAGCATAAAAATCAGCGCTTGCATTGGCCGGCCACCAACCAGGAACTCCCAAGACGGGCGTTGGCAAAAAGGGTTTAGCCGCCAACTTGTCGGGCTGCAGGTCTTGCGCCAGCCACGCGTCCCAATCCGAGCTTGGCAAACCCGATGGCACTCGCCACAAGTGAACCGTGATGGCTTTGTAGGGATTGACCAGTTTTTCCAAGGCCGCATGGCCAAAGATCAAAAGCTGCACATCTTTCCAGCTGGATTTCATCGCCACAAAAGCAGTGTGCCAATCTCGCATGTGCAAAGCATGCCAAAGCTCGTCGGACAATTGAATCAGGGTGGCGTTTTCGTCAAACACCGTGACGGCATCTCGCACTGGCCCCCGTACGGCACCGACTCCTTGCGCTTGAATGGCAGTCGCCTGCAATTGGTTAAGTTGCTTTTTGGCCAAGGGAAATTCGAGCCAACACAGCGCATTGAAGAAATCATGCAGACCATCTCGCGTTGGCACCTGCTGGTTGTTGAAAATAAACTGCTCGTAGGCTTGGCCATCGGGCAAGGCGGCCTGCGGGACAAACTGGACATGACAAACAGCTTTGTGGCCTTGGCCCAGCATTTCCATCTGCGGCTGAAACAATTGAAGTGAAGCATTGCAGGCCTGTTCAACCGAAGCGCCTTGCTTGACTTGTTGTGCAATCCATTCACCTCGCTCACGCCATGGCGTCAGCCAAGGCGCTTGCCAATCAATGCGGCTTAGGTCATGCGCCATGGCAAGGCTTCGCCTGAACGAAGGGGCTTGAGCTCAGCCTCACCAAAGGGGTAGCTTTCTTGCGGCGTCCAAGATTCGCGCTTCAACGTAATTTGGCCCTGGTTGCGGGGCAAACCATAAAAGTCAGCGCCATTGAAACTGGCAAAGGCCTCCAATTGAGCCAGTTTGCCCACGCTGTCAAAAGCCTCGGCATACATTTCCATGGCTGCGTGCGCGGTGTAACAACCGGCACAACCAGAGGCATGTTCTTTCAAATGAGCGGGATGTGGCGCGCTGTCGGTGCCCAAGAAAAATCGAGCATTGCCTGAAGTGGCGGCATGGAGCAAAGCCACCCGATGTGTCTCGCGTTTAAGAACAGGCAAGCAATAGTAGTGAGGTCGAATGCCTCCTGTGAAAATGGCATTCCGGTTGAACAACAAGTGATGAGCAGTGAGGGTCGCGCCCATGAAACGATCAGCAGACATGACATAGTCTGCGGCGTCTTGGGTGGTGATGTGCTCAAACACAATTTTGAGCTCGGGAAAATCACGGCGCAACGGAATAAGTTGCGTTTCAATGAACACGGCTTCACGGTCAAACAAATCAATGTCGCTGCTGGTCACTTCGCCGTGAACCAGCAAGAGCATGCCTACTTTTTGCATGGCTGCTAATGTGGGGTAAATCTTTTTCAAATCGGTCACGCCTGCATCGCTGTTGGTGGTGGCGCCTGCAGGGTACAACTTGCATGCCACCACGCCAGCGGCCTTGGCCTTGACAATTTCTTCGGGTGGCAAATTGTCAGTGAGGTACAAAGTCATGAGCGGTTCAAAATGAACACCCTGAGGCACAGCGGCCAAGATGCGTGACTTGTATTCAAGCGCCAAAGCTGCCGTGGTCACGGGCGGTTTCAAGTTGGGCATGATGATGGCGCGGCCAAATTGTGCGGCAGTGTGGGGCACCACCGTGTGAAGTGCTGCGCCATCTCGCACATGCAGGTGCCAGTCATCAGGCTTTGTGATTGTCAGAATGTTGGTCATGGTCATCTTTCATTTCAGATTTGGCGCTTTGCAAAAATTGCAACAACTCAAGGGCCTTGGCATGCATCACCTGGCCGGCCGGCGTGAGGGTGGTGGGGTAGGAACTGCGATCGATCAAGTTAGCCCCAGCCCAAGCTTCAAGCGATTGAATGCGCCTGGAAAAAGCCGATTGGGTGACATGCCGCAATTCAGCAGACCGGCTGAAACTTCGCGTTTCAGCCAAGCTCACAAAGTCTTCCAGCCACTTGGTATCCATGCGCGCATTATCCCGCAGTTGCCTCCTCAGAGCCGACCTCTGAGTTTTGTTGCAAAGCCCACATTTGAGCGTAGCGACCATTGAGTTGCAGCAGGTGGGCGTGGTTGCCTCGCTCAATGATGTGTCCGGCTTCCATGACCAATATTTCGTGGGCGTCCACCACGGTGGACAAGCGGTGGGCGATGACCAAGGTGGTTTTATTTTGAGCCGCGCTGGCCAACTCGGCTTGAATGGCCCGCTCATTGGCAGAGTCAAGGGCTGATGTGGCTTCATCAAAGACCAAGATGGGCGGATTTTTGAGCAGTGTTCGCGCAATGGCCACGCGCTGCTTTTCACCGCCCGAGAGTTTCAAGCCGCGCTCACCCACGGAGGTGGCGTAGCCCTTAGGCGTGGAGGCGATGAAATCGTGAATGCGCGCTGCTTTGGCCGCGGTTTCAATTTCATCTTGCGTAGAACCCGTGCGGCCATAACCAATGTTGTACGCTACGGTGTCGTTGAACAACACGGTGTCTTGCGGCACGATGCCCAAAGCTTTGCGCACGCTGTGCTGAGTGACTTGCCGAATGTCTTGCCCATTGATGGTAATTCGGCCTTGCTGCACATCATAAAAGCGAAACATCAAACGCGCCAAGGTAGATTTACCAGAACCTGAAGGGCCCACCACAGCCACTGTTTTGCCAGAAGGAATTTCAAAACTGATGTTGTGCAGAATGGGCCTGTCTGACTCATAAGCAAACGACACCGATTCAAACTTCAAAAGCGCACCGTGTTCGCAATTCAAATCGGCGGCGTTGGGCACATCGGCCACTTCGCGCTCACGGTCCATCAGCACAAACATTTTGTCCAAGTCTGTCAGGCTTTGTTTGATTTCGCGGTATAGCACACCTAAGAAATTCAAAGGAATATAAAGCTGAATCATGAAGGCATTGATCATGACCAAATCGCCCAAGGTCATGCGCCCCTCCACCACGCCTTGCGTAGCGCGCCACAGCATGGCCACCAAAGCCGCGGCAATGATGAGCTGCTGACCTGTGTTGAGCAATGACAAAGAAGTTTGCGACTTCAAACGTGCTTTGCGCAGTCGCTCCAAACTTTCGTCATAGCGACTGGCTTCATAAGCTTCATTGCCGAAGTACTTGACGGTTTCGTAATTCAGCAATGAGTCGATGGCTTTGGTGTGCGCTGCAGAATCAAACTCGTTGGCTTGTTTTCTAAAATGAGTGCGCCACTCTGTGATACGCACCGTGAAGAAAATGTAAAAACTCAGTGCGGCCAGTGTGATCCAAGCAAACCAAGCATCAAACTTGACCGCCAAAATCGCAAGTACCAGCGCCACCTCGATCAAGGTGGGGACGATGCTGTAAAGCGAGTAAGAAATCAGGGATTCAATGCCGCGCACACCGCGTTCAATGTCGCGCGTCATGCCACCAGTTTGGCGGGCCAAATGAAAACGCAAACTCAGAGCATGCAAATGCTCGAAGGTTTCAAGTGCGATGGTGCGCGCTGCGCCTTGCGTGGCTTTGGCAAAAACCAGTTCGCGCAACTCGGTGAATGCAGACGTCATGAGCCGAAGCGCACCATAACCCACCAACAAAGCCACTGGCACCACCAAGATTTGAGTAGGGTCATTGGGCTTGAAGCTCATGGCGTCGACCAAGTCTTTTAGCAACAGAGGCACGCTGACATTGGCCAATTTGGCGCCCACCATGAACAGCAAGGCCGCGGCCACTCGCCACTTGTAAGTGAGCAAATAGGGCAACAATCTTTTCAGAGTTTTGCTGTCTGAATCTTTGGAGGTGTTGGCAGCAGCAGTGGCTGCAGGCGGAGAACTTTCACCGTGGTGGCGCATGGGGCACAATCTAAATCAAAAATCAAGCTCCCATTGTGCACTTGTCTGACAGAGCACCTCAAACTCCGTGTTCATGAAGTGAGATAAGCTGCCGTGCCCGTTGACAGCAATTTACCATCGACACTGCGAAACTCCATTCGGGCATTGCCCACACGAGCGCCTACCCGCATCGCCTGAGCGTGAATGATGAATTTTTCGCCAATGCCAGGGCGTAGAAAATCAATGCGTAAATCGATGGTGCCGTGGCGCGCAAAGCGTTCCACGCGTTTGGCAACGGGCTCGTCCATGTGCTTGGCGCCTAAAGCTGCCATGACAGCCAAACTGCCCATAGCATCGAGGACCGCGCTGATGACGCCACCATGAATGCGATGGTAGGCAAAGTGTCCTACCAACTCAGGCTTCATGACAAGACTGGCCACAATGCCTGTAGCCTTGACACTTTCAACCTTCAAGCCCATCCACTGATTGAAGAGAATTTTCTGCTCGTAAATGTCTTGCAAGGCTGCTGTGAACTCTGGCTCAAATTCAACATCGGAGGGAAGGTCTGAGCGTGAGGAGGTCATGGAAGGTCTAAGTTGGCTTCAAGAACTTAGATTTTAGAGAAGTCTGGCTTGCGTTTTTCCATGAAGGCCCCAAAAGCCTCGCGTGCGGCGGGCTCAGAGAGCATGCGCCTGAAACTTTGGCCTTCTTCGCCCATGCGTTCGATCAAGAACTTTGATTGCCCGCTCTTCATCAGTCGCTTGGTTTCTATCAATGCAGTCAAGGGTTTGGCTGCCATTTTCTTGGCCTGAGCTTGTGCATAGCCATTCACTTCTGTGGGCGGCACAACGCGATTGACCAGTCCAATTTCCAATGCGGCTTCAGCGAAGAAGGCTTCACCCAACAGCAAAGCTTCGGCGGCGCGGTGATAACCAAACATTTGTGGCGCCAGCATGCTAGATGCAAACTCTGGGCACAGACCTAAATTGACAAAGGGCATGGAAAAAGCTGCGTTGTCGCCAGCGTAGACCAAGTCGCAGTGAAACAGCAAAGTGGTTCCGATGCCCACAGCAGGACCTGCCACGGCCGCAATGACGGGTTTTTCAAACATGCTAAGGGCGCGCATGAAATGAAAGACTGGAGAGTCAACGGTGGAAGGCGGCTTGTTCAAAAAATCGCCGATGTCATTGCCCGCACTGAAAATACTTTCGTGACCTTGAATGACCAAAACGCGAATGGCGGCGTCGGCTTGTGCTTGGTCAACGGCTTTCGCCATGGCGGCATACATGTCGCCCGTGATGGAATTCTTTTTGTCTAATCGATTGAAGGTGAGGGTCATCACACCTGCATCGATGTGGGTCAAAATATCTGACATGGCGGGGCTTCTTTCAAAAAAAGGGAAGGGCTAAGAAGACCTTGGGCAAGTCGGCCCCCTCAAGGGACGCGGACCCAAGTTTGGGTGCGGCCAATAGGGCCAAATGAGCCGCGAACTTCTAACTTGGCACCGTTTTCGATGGGCGTTAAACGCAAGCTATAGGTTCTGCCATTTTCTGGATCGAGAATTTCACCGTCTTCCCAAACATTTTTGCCACTGGCTTTTTTGGCACCGCGAATGATTTCCAAGCCCACCACCGGCTGATTTTTCCGATCGTCGCTGCACTTGTCGCACTTCGCTGCAGGGTCTGCATCTTTGCGAAGCACTTTTTCGACGCGCCCTTTCATCACACCTTGCTGCTCAAAGATGACGACCATGCTTTTGAGTTCACCCGTTTTCTCATCCGAGGTATGCCACTGCCCCACAGGAGAATTGGCCAGCGCAAGGCTTGTCATGAAACATGAAACCATCAGCGCACTGGTTTTCAAAAGATGAGTCGTGAAATTATTTGTTGTCATAGGTCAATCCAATCAAGAGAAATTCAATGCCGTTCAGGCCAAGGCCAAATCGGTGTCCATCAGGACATCGGCTCCCGAACGTGCCGTGTTCATCAGGCTCAAGGTTTCGGGCAGCAAACGTGCAAAGTAAAAACGGGCGGTTTGCAATTTGGCTTTGTAAAACGGATCGGGGCGCTGTGCATCTTCTTCGGCCGCTGCAATTTTGGCCAAAGCCACTTGCGCCATGCGCGCCCAGAAATAAGCAAAAATCAAGTGACCAGCTACACGCAAATAGTCAACCGATGCAGCGCCCACTTCATCGGCGTTGCCCATGGCTTTCATGCCAATTTCGGTGGTGAACTGTGTCATCTTTTGACCTAAATCTGCGAGCGGTTTGATGAATTCGGCCATGGCTTCGTTGCCCATCTCTTGGGCCACCAACTTGGCAATCAATTTGCCAAATTTTTGCAAACTGGCACCCTGATTGCCAAGCACCTTGCGGCCTAGCAAATCAAGTGACTGAATGCCATTGGTACCCTCGTAAATCATGTTGATGCGGGCGTCGCGCACATACTGCTCCATGCCCCACTCTTTGATGTAGCCATGGCCACCAAACACTTGTTGGCACAGGGTGGTTGCTTGGTAGCCATTGTCCGTTAGGAAAGCCTTGACGATGGGCGTCAACAGCGCCAGAATTTCTGCTGAATCGGCGCGCACCTGCTCATCGGGATGGTTCAATTCTTTGTCGATCAGCAAGGCGCCATAACACGCCAAGGCGCGGCCACCTTCGGCATAGGCCTTGGCAGTCAGCAGCATGCGCCTGACATCTGGGTGAACCAAGATGGGGTCGGCTGGTTGAGACGGCGCTTTCACACCCGAGAGACTGCGCATTTGAATGCGGTCTTTGGCATAGGCCAAGGCATTTTGATAGGCCACTTCTGTCAAGCCCAAAGATTGATTGCCCACGCCCAAACGTGCACCGTTCATCATGACAAACATGGCGGCCAAACCTTTGTTGGCTTGACCCACCATCACACCTGTCGCACCGTCCAACACCATCTGACACGTGGCATTGCCATGAATGCCCATCTTGTGTTCTAAACCGCCACAGTAAATGCCATTGCGCTCACCCACAGAGCCATCGGCTTTCAGATTGAATTTGGGCACCACAAACAAGCTTATGCCTTTGCTACCCACTGGCGCGTCGGGCAATCGGGCCAACACCAAGTGAACAATGTTGGCGGCCAAATCGTGTTCACCCGCACTGATGAAAATCTTTTGGCCTGTCAGGCGATAGGTGCCATCGGTTTGCGGCTCAGCCTTGGTTCGAAGCATGCCCAAATCGGTGCCACAGTGGGGCTCGGTCAGACACATGGTGCCCGTCCATTCACCGCTGGTGAGTTTGGGCAAATACATGTCTTTTTGTTCTTTGGAGCCGTGCGCTGACAAACAGGCATGCGCACCATGTGACAGGCCAGGGTACATGGTCCAAGCTTGATTGGCAGAGTTCAGCATTTCAAAGAAGCACTGATTCACCACGAAGGGCAAGCCTTGACCCCCATATTCTTCTTGCGCGCTGAGCGCTGCCCAACCACCCTCGACATATTTTTCGTAGGCTTGTTTGAAACCTTGAGGTGCCTTCACTTCGTGCGTGTCACGGTTCAGTTTGCAACCTTCTTCGTCACCCGACACATTCAAGGGGAACACCACTTCAGCTGCAAATTTACCGCCTTCTTCCAACACCGCATTGATGGTGTCAGCGTCGGTTTCTGCATGCTTGGGCATGGCCTTCAATTCATTTTCCAAATCAAGCAATTCATGCAACACAAATTGAAGATCACGCAAGGGAGGAACGTAACGGGGCATGTTTGACTTTCAAAAATTCAATGCACACAAAAAAATGGGAGGAGTCGCGTTGGATGTGACCATCAAGCTTGATTTCGCGCCACAATTTCAGAAAAGCCTTTGCGAGCCCGTTGTGCTGCACCAGGGTTGCGCAGAAATCGGGCTTCGTAATGCAGCGCCAAGATCAGGCCATGAATTTCAAATGCCATCTGCAAGGGATCTGCTTTGGGGGTTAAGTGTTTTTCTTCTTGTGCTTGCGCCACCGAACGTTGCAAGGCGTTTTGCCAAGTATTGACCGACGACGCCAACGCATCCCGCACAGAGCCAGGCCGGTCATCAAATTCAACAGCACCACTGATGTAAATGCAACCTGAATCAATTTCGGTGGTGGTGCGTTGCATCCAGTTGTCAAACAATGACTGCAAGCGGGGCAAACCCCGCGCACAACTGAGGGCGGGGTAAAAGACTTCGCTTTCAAAGCGATCGTGGTATTCGCGGATGACTGAAATTTGCAATTCTTCTCGCGAGCCAAAGTGGGCAAAGACGCCCGACTTGCTCATGCCCGTGACTTCAGCCAAAGCGCCAATCGAGAGACCCTCCAAACCAATTTGGGAAGCCAAGCCCAAGGCCGCCTCCACAATGGTGGCTTTGGTTTGACGACCCTTCATCAAGGTTCGCCCACCGCCATCATCGGTGGCTTGAGAGACTTGAGATAAAGAGGTGATGTGTCTAACGGTCATGGTGTGCATGTCTTGAAGCATGTTTTAAAAATAGAACGCTCGTGCTATTTTGCATGAAAAAGAAAGCTAAAGCACAAAGAAAAAGCGAATCAGGGTTATTCCTGATTCGCCTCGGATGCCGTCGATTGCCAACGGCAGGGCTCAATTCGCAGTCTTTTAGGCTTTTCGCTTGAAGGCCACGACCTTTTGTTTTTGGTCGCCCAAACCGGCAATACCCACGTGCATGACGTCACCCTTTTTGAGGTACACCGGCGCTGGTTTACCGTCCTTCTTCACGCCCATGCCCACACCGGGCGGCGTTCCAGTGGTAATCACGTCACCGGGCTCGAGGGTCATGAACTGGCTGACGTAGCTGACCAATTTGGTGACCCCAAAAATCATGGTTTTGGTGGAGCCATCTTGCATGCGCTGGCCATTCAGGTCCATGTACATCTTGAGATTTTGGGGATTGGGCACTTCGTCTTTGGTCACCATCCATGGGCCGATAGGGCCGAATGTGTCGCAGCCCTTGCCCTTGTCCCAGGTACCACCCATTTCGAGTTGGTAGGCGCGTTCGCTCACGTCATTGACGGTGCAATAGCCTGCCACATAGTCGAGGGCTTCTTTTTGTGACACATAGCTTGCGCGCTTGCCAATCACAATACCCAACTCAACTTCCCAATCTGATTTCAAAGAACCTTTGGGCAACATGACGTCATCGTCTGGGCCTTGAATGCAAGAAGTGGCCTTCAAAAAAACAATGGGCTCTTTGGGGATGGGCATGTTGGATTCAGCCGCGTGATCGGCATAGTTCAAGCCAATGGCAATGAACTTTGGCACGTGCGATATGGGGCATCCCATGCGGGGCTTGCCTTTGACCAAGGGCAGCTTGTCAGTTTTAAGTTTGGCCAACTTGGCCAAGACTTTGTCGGACAGTTGTTCGGGGCCAATGTCTGACACCACGCCACTTAAGTCACGCAATTTGCCAGCGGCATCAATCAGGCCTGGTTTTTCTTTGCCGGGTTGGCCGTAACGCACGAGTTTCATGAGAACTTCCTTTGATGAATGATT